>NZ_RZRX01000338.1:0-5418 GCF_003997405.1 Mesorhizobium sp. M2A.F.Ca.ET.042.01.1.1 | reverse complement strand
GGCCACTTCGATCGGCGCCATCAGCACATATTCGCCTTCGACATAGCCGACGGCGAATATGTGCTGATGGCGCCGATCGAAGTGGCCCAGGTGGCGACGGTGACGGTGAGGCGCGGCGACCGCGTCGAGACCGGCGCGGCGGTGGCGACGCTGGAAGATGCCGACGCCAGGATCGAGGTGGCGCAGGCCGAGGCCGCGCTTGCCCAGGCGCAGGCGCAGCTTGCCGACCTGCAGGTCGGCAAGCGTTCGGAAGAGATCGCCGTGCTCAAGGCCGAGGTCGACATGGCAAAAGCCCAGGCCGCCGACGCCAAGCGCAAATATGACCGCGCCAGCGACCTCTACAAACGCGGCACCGGCACGCAGGCCGACTACGACACCGCCTCGGCCTCGCTGGAGACGGCCAACGCGCAGGTCGGCCAGGCGGAAGCCAATCTCGCCGTCGGCAACCTGCCGGCACGCCCCGAAACCATCAAGGCCGCCGACAACCAGGTCAAGCAGGCGCAGTCTGCCCTGCGGCAGGCTGAGTGGCGGCTGTCGAAGCGGGTGCTGACGGCGCCCTCGCCCGGACGCGTCAACGACGTGATCCGCAATCCCGGCGACACGGCCGGGCCGACCGCGCCGGTGATCTCGATGCTGCCGGACGGCGCCGTGAAGCTCAGCGTCTATGTGCCCGAAAGCGCGTTCTCGTCGGTTAAGGTCGGCACCGGGCTCAGCGTCCATTGCGATGGCTGCGGGGCGGGGCTCAAGGCGCGCGTCAGCTATGTCTCGCCCGATCCGGAATTCACGCCGCCGGTGATCTACTCGCTCGAGAACCGGCAGAAGCTGGTCTATCTCGTCGAGGCGCGGCCGGAGGGCGACGCCGGACCGCTGCAGCCCGGCCAGATCGTCGATGTCGATCTCGCGGATATGGGGCAATGAACGCCATCGACGTCCGCGGCCTGGTCAAGCGCTTCGGCGACAAGACGGTCGTCGACCATGTGACGATGACGGTCGCCGAAGGCGAGATCGTCGGCTTCCTCGGGCCGAACGGCTCGGGCAAGACGACGACCATCCGCATCATGTGCGGGCTTTTGACGCCCGACGAGGGCGACGGCACGGTGCTGGGTTTCGACATCCGCACCGACGCGCTCAAGATCAAGCGCGAAGTCGGCTACATGACGCAGAAATTCTCGTTCTACGAGGATCTGACGATCGGCGAGAACCTGGAATTCGTGGCGCGGCTCTACCAGCTGAAGCCGGTCGAGCACTATGTGGCCAGGACATTGGAAGAGCTCGGCCTGGCGAGCCGCCGCAACCAGCTGGCCGGCACGCTTTCCGGCGGCTGGAAGCAGCGGCTGGCGCTGGCGGCCTGCATCATGCACAAGCCGAAGCTGCTTCTGCTCGACGAGCCGACCGCCGGGGTCGATCCCAAGGCGCGGCGCGAGTTCTGGGACGAGATCCACCGCCTCGCCGGCGGCGGGCTCACCGTGCTCGTCTCCACCCATTACATGGACGAGGCCGAGCGCTGCCACCGCATCAGCTACATCTCCTACGGCAAGATGCTTGCCACCGGCACGGTCGATGAGGTGGTGAAGAATGCCGGGCTGACCACGTTCGTGCTGCATGGGCCGGGGCTAGACCAGGTCGCCCAGGCGCTGCAGGGCCGGCCGGGCGTCGACCAAGTGGCGCCGTTCGGCGCGACGCTGCATGTCGTCGGCTCCGACAAGGCGGCGCTGGAGAAGGCGCTTGCCGACGTCGAGAAGGAGCACAAGGACGTGACGGTGACGCCGGGCGAGACCAGCCTCGAGGATGTGTTCATCCAGTTCATGTCCGGCTCGAAGGACAATATGGCATGAACGCGGTCTTCTCCTTCGCCAGGCTTGGCGCGCTGCTCACCAAGGAATTCATCCAGATGCGGCGCGACCGCATCACCTTCGCCATGATGCTGGGCGTGCCGCTGATGCAGCTCGTGCTGTTCGGCTTTGCGATCAACAACGACCCGAAGAGCCTGCCGGCCGCGCTGGTGGCGACCAGCAGCGATCCCTACACGCGGGCCATGGTCTCGGCGCTGCAGACCACCGGCTACTACCGCTTCGACCATGTCGCGCAAAGCGCTGACGAGGCCGAGTTCCTGATGGCGCGCGGTGACGTCTCCTTCGTCGTCACCATTCCCGCCGATTTCGCGCGCCGCGTCGAGCGCGGCGACAACCCGCAGATCCTGATCGAGGCCGACGCCACCGACCCGTCCGTCGCCAGCGGCGCCATCTCGACGCTCAGCACCGTTGCCGGCCAGGCGCTGCTGAGAGCCCAGGGCACCCAGGACGCGGCCAGGGAAGCGGCGCGCGGCCAGCTCGATGTCGTCGTGCACCGGCGCTACAATCCGGAAGGCGTCTCGCAATACAACATCGTGCCCGGCTTGCTTGGTGTCATCCTGCAAATGACCATGGTGATGATGACGGCGATGGCGCTGACCCGGGAAACCGAGCGGGGCACGATGGAAAACCTTCTGGCCATGCCCTCAAGCCCGCTGGAGATCATGCTGGGCAAGGTGCTGCCTTACCTCGTGGTCGGCGCCGTGCAGGTGGTGGTGGTGCTGGTGGCCGCGAAGCTCCTGTTCGGCATCCCCTTCGTCGGCAGCCTGACACTGCTGCTCTCCTCGGTACTGGTCTTCGTGCTTTCCCTGGTGCTGCTCGGCTACACGATCTCGACCATGGCCCGCTCGCAGATGCAGGCCATGCAGCTGACCTTCTTCTTTTTCCTGCCGTCGCTGCTGCTTTCCGGCTTCATGTTCCCCTATCGCGGCATGCCGGGCTGGGCGCAGAGCCTTGGCGAGATCTTTCCGCTGACGCATTTCCTGCGCATCACCCGCGCGGTCATGCTCAAGGGCGCCGAGCTGCCGGCGGTGGCGACGGAAATCGGCTGGCTGGCGGTGTTCGTGGCGCTGTTTGCCGGGGTCGCGCTGGTGCGGTTCAGGCGGACGCTGGATTAGGCCGACGTGAATACAAGGCGCGAAAGAAACTATCCCGGTATCTGTCGAATTTGAGCGCAGCCCAAGCGGAGATGACGATCTCTTCGTCGGTGACGGCTCGTCTGTACTCCTTTGTTTTCCTCACGCCACCGTCCTCCAGGATCTCGTCTAGCTCGGTCAATTTCGGAGTTCCATCCGAGAAATATATGTACATATAGGCGAAGAGCGTCAGGTATCGCTTCCCAATTGATTCTGTGTAACTCTCGATAGCCTGAACTGCCGCTTGGACGGCTTCAAATGATTTTGAGCGTTGTGCTCTCTCCAAGCGAACGAACAGGAGGAATAGACCTGTGTCGGTAAGGGTAAGATTTCCATCGGGTGTATTTTTCACCCCATGGCTGATTAGCTTTTTCCTCGTGGCAAGGTAGATCGAAAGAGCCATATGTTTGCTCGAACCGCGCTGTTCGTGCTGCACAGGTTTGCAACACTCGCGCCAACCAAATACCCACGTGCTCTTAGTTTGTCTAATTGAAGGGTACTTGGTTACGCCGCCGCCATGATCTCCGCATAGGTGCTGAAATCGACATTGCCGCCGGACAGCACCACGGCAACGCATTTGCCGGCCAGGTCGATCTCGCCGGAGGAGAGCGCGGCAAACGCGACGCAGCCGCCGGGCTCGACCACAAGCTTGAGATGGGCCATGGCGTCGCGCATCGCCTGCCCCGCCGCCTTGTCGGACACGGCAATGGCGCCGGCGAGATTCTTACGGTTGATCTCGAAGGTGATGGCGCCGGGCTCGGCGGTGAGCAGCGCGTCGCAGATCGAGCTGTGGCCGGGATCGTTCGAGACCCGCTCGCCCTTGGCCAGCGAGCGGCGCGTGTCGTCGAAATGCTCCGGCTCGACCGCCCAGACTTGCGTATTGGGCGAGGCGTCCTTGACCGCGACGGAAATGCCGCTCGACAGGCCGCCGCCCCCGCAAGGGACGACGACGGCGTCGAGCGCCACGCCGAGCGCCTTGGCTTGCCGCATCAATTCCAGCCCGATCGTGCCCTGGCCGGCAATGATGGCCGGATCGTCGAAGGGCGGCACCAGCACCATGCCTTGCTCGATATAGGGGCGCACGACCGTCATGCGATCCTCCTTGAAACGGTCGAACGTCACCACCTCGGCGCCCATCCTGCGGACATTGCCGATTTTCATCGCCGGCGCGTCGGCCGGCATGGCGATCACCGCCTTGACGCCGAACAGGGCGGCCGACGTCGCCACGCCCTGCGCATGGTTGCCTGACGAGAAGGCGACAACGCCGCGCTTGCGCTCTTCCTCGCTCAGCGTCGACAATTTGTTATAGGCGCCGCGGATCTTGAAGGAACCGGTGCGCTGCAGCGTCTCCGGCTTGAACAGGATGCGGCCGCCATGGCGCCTGTTGAGCTCCGGCGATTCGATCAGCGGCGTTTCGACGATCAGGCCGGAAAGCCGTTCGGCGGCGGCGCGGATGTCCAGGATGCCGGGCAGGGTGGTCATGGTGGGCCTTGCGAAAGAACGCGATCGCCCATGGTGCACGCAAAAGGCCGGCGCGCGCCAACGAAAAAATGTGATGGAGACAAGGTTTGGCGGTGGTGCGCCGGCGCCCCTTCACCTTCGTCGGGAATTTTGGCTACCGCCAATCGCAAAAGGCTGATGCTGTCCCGGGTCGCTGGGCTTGTCTTGATACTGGACGAGAAAGCGCTGTGGCTGAAAGTGGCGCCGGGCGGAGCGGGCGCTGTTGGCGCGACCTATGCGATTAGCCGAGTCGCCTATCCCTTCGTCATACTCGGGCTTGACCCGAGTATCCATGCCGTGACCTTCGCGGTGCGCGCGACGGTGCAGAATTCTGTAACCGCTGCAACGCCTTAGCGTCACGGCATGGATTCCAGGGTCTGCGCGCGTCGCTTCGCTCCTTGCTCCGCCCTGGAATGACGATCGGGAATATGGCCACGGCCAATCGCGGTCATGCGAACGCCCCGCTCACCCCAGCAGCGTCGGCGTCCGCTTCTTGCCGCCGAGCTTGCGCCAGGTGTTGAAGCGGTGGGTGGCGGCGGCGAAGGATATCTTCATCTGCTGGGAAACCGTGTAGCGCGACTTGCCTTCGTCGAACATGCGGTAGCAGCACTCCGCGCCCTCCTCGGTCAGCTTGCCGTCCGGCGTCTTGTTGTGCGGGTTGGCGGGATCGAATTTCTCGAGCTGTTCCTGGACCAGGCCCTTCAGGCGCTGCAGGTCGGCCTCGATGCTGGCGATGAGATCGAGCACCGGCTTGGCGTCGAATGCGTGCGGCGGTTTCTTCTCCGTCATTGCGTTGGTCTCCTTCGATTTCGGCTGTTGCATCTATATAGGCGAACATTCGGCAATAATGAAGGGGCCGGTCCGGTCACGCCTGGTCATCTATTTTCGCGCGCGGCCCGTGGCGTTCGCAATTGACGTTGGGCGCTTGAAAC
>NZ_RZRX01000337.1:0-5419 GCF_003997405.1 Mesorhizobium sp. M2A.F.Ca.ET.042.01.1.1 | reverse complement strand
GGCTATCTCGGCGGGGGCACGGGGGGCGCAGCCCCCGCCCCGGCGGCCTTCGTCATGCCAGTGCCGGTGGTGAACGTCGTGAAGAAGACGCTGCCGATCTATCTCGACTATGCCGCGCGGGTTGAGTCGATCCGCAGCATCACGCTGCAGGCGCGCGTGCCGGGCTATCTGCAGGAGCAGACCGCGGCCGACGGCAGCGACGTCAAGCAAGGCGACCTGCTCTACCGGATCGCGCCGGAGGATTATCAGGCCGCGCTCGACCAGGCGAAGGCGCAGGTGCAGCGCGATACCGCGACGCTCGAATATGCAAGGTCCAATCTCGGCCGCGGCACCGACCTCGCCAAGGCCGGCTATCTCGACAAGGACAGCTTCGACCAGCGCACCAGCAATCTTCGCGCGGCGCAGGCCGCCCTTGCCGTCGACCAGGCGGCGGTGCGGACCGCCGAGCTCAACCTTGGCTATGCCGAGATCAAGGCGCCCTTCTCGGGCCGGATCGGCCGCAACCAGGCTTCGGTCGGCACGCTGGTCAGCGTCGCCGGCACGGTGCTGAACACGCTGGTGCAACTTGACCCGATCTATGTGACCTTCAATCCCAGCGAGACCGATCTCGTGCAGATCGAGCAGGCGAAGGCCAACGGTCCGATCGCCGTCGACGTGCTCCTGCCCGGCGAGACCAAGCCCAGCCAGAAGGGTGAGCTGACCTTCATCGACAACACGATCGACCACTCGACCGGCACGATCACGGCGCGCGCCACGATCGGCAACGCCAAGTTCACGCTGCTGCCCGGGCAATATGTGCGGGTGCGGCTGCATGTGAAGGAACAGCCCAACACGCTGATGGTGCCGCAGGTGGCGCTGGGTTCCAGCCAGCTCGGCAAGTACCTCTATGTCATCGGCAAGGGCAACACCGTCGATCAGAAGCTGGTGTCGCTTGGGCCGACCGACGGCGACCTGATTTCCGTGACCTCCGGCATCTCCGAGACCGACCAGGTGATCACGGGCAATCTGCAGAAGATCGGACCCGGAATGCCGGTTTCTCCCTTGCCGCAACCGAAACCGGCCAGCTGATAACCCCCATCAGTTTCCGGTCCGACGGCGCCCTCGACTCCCACGTCGTGGGCGCCGTTTTGTTATGGGGGTTCAGTCGGTTCCCGATGCCGGTTCCGTACGGGGCCTGCCGGGGCTGCTCGCCAGCAATTCGACCAGGCCGGCAATGTCGGCGCGTTCCGCCTTCGCCGGCAGCATGAAGGCGCAATAGGGCTGGCCGAGGCGGACGGAGACGGATGATAACGCGATCAATCGGCCGGCTTCGAGATCGGCGCTCGCCATGATCCGTTGGCCGAGCGCTATCCCCAGCCCCAGCCGCGCTGCGCCGATCGCCAGGCTGGACAGGCCGACACGGCGGCCATGCGACGGGTCGGGCGCGCGGTTGCCCCCGGCGGCGGCGAACCAATCCGCCCAGCTCGGGTGCGAGGCATAGTTGGGACCCCAGTTGGTGTGGATGAAGTGGCTATCATGCATATCGGCCAAGCCGGCAGCTCCTTGGCCGCAGCGCTGCCAGAAATCAGGGGCTGCGACCGGCAGCACCTCGTCATGGACGAGCCGCACCATCTTCAGCGCCGGATAGTGGTAATCGCCATATGAGATACGCAGGTCGATGTTTCTGGCGCACCACATCGACGGGATCGTCCTCGAGGCGGACATCGATCGCAATTTGCGGAAAGCCGTCGAGCAGCACCGCAAGCCTTGGCGCCAACCAAAGCTCGGCAAGCGAGAACGGCACGCTCACCACGAGGCGCGTGCGCAAGCCGCCTTCCAGCATGCGTCGGCCGACCGCCGCGATCTCGCCCAGCGCATGCGCCGTCTGCGGATAGATGGCGTGGCCGGCATCGGTCAGCACGATGCGGTTGCCGTTACGCACGAAAAGCTGCTTGCCGAACCAGTCTTCCAGGTTGCGGATCTGCTGGCTGACCGCGGCCGAGGAGACGCCAAGCTCGCCGGCGGCAAGCGTGAAGGAGCCGGCGCGGTCTCCACAACTCGCCGATCCCAATCAAAAAGCTCTTGTTAGATTGTCGACAATCTGCTTGTCTTGCAGAAATTCCTCCCGGGGGTCGACCTATGGCAAAGCTGGATTTCGGTCCGATCGCGGATACCACGCGCAGGGCGGAGATCGTCGCCCTGCTCAGGCGCGCCATCCTCACCGGACAGCTGGAACCGGGGCAGAAGCTCAACGAGCTCAGGATTTCCGAGCAGATGCGGGTGAGCCGCGCGCCGCTGCGCGAGGCGATGCGCGAGCTTGTGCAGGGAGGCATCCTGACCAGCATCCCCTATGCCGGAACCTTCGTCATCGACGTCACCGCCAAGGACATCATCGACGCCTATTCGCTCAACAAGGTGCTCGATGAATTCGCCATCGAGCTTGCCTGGCCGCAGCGCGACCCTCGCTTCCTCGATGAACTGGACCGCCGCCACGAGGCTGTGAAGCAGGCGACGCGGGCGGTGGACACCACGCGCCAGATCGAGACGGCGCTGCAGCTGCATGGGCTGATTTATGAATGGGCCGACAATTCGGTGCTGCTCGAAACCTGGCAGCGGCTGACCAGCCGGCTGCAGATGTACTTCGCCCTGCATCAGCGGGCGCGCAACGAGCCGGTGCCGGCCGAGGATGTGCACGAAACCTATGTGGCGCTGCTCAAAGGCGCCGACATGCGCGCCGCCCAGCGCCATGCGCGCGAGCATATCGATCTCGATTTCGAGGAGCTGCTTTCCTACGCGCGCGGCCTCGAAAAGCGCACATCGAAGAACTGACAGACGGACAGCAAAGTGAAGATCGAGAGCATCAAGGCCTACCATGTCGTCCAGCCCTTCGTGGACGGGCCTTACCGCATGTCCAAGGGACGCGTCGCCGACTGTTTCGATGCGGTGATCGTCGCCATCACCTCCGACAGCGGTGTGACCGGCTGGGGCGAGATGGCGCCGCTCGGCAATTTCTATTCGGCCGCCTTCCCGGCGGGAGCGCGCGCGGGCGTGCCGGAAATCGCACCGCATCTCATCGGCCAGGATCCGCGCGGATTTGCCGGCATCGGCCGGCTGATGGACACGGTGTTCAAGGGCCACCCTTACATCAAGTCGGCGCTCGACATGGCGTGCTGGGATCTCGCCGCCCGCGCGGCCGACGTGCCGCTGGTGACCATGCTCGGCGGCCGCGAAAGCGACATGGCGGAGACCTATCGGGTCGTCACCCACGGCACGCTCGACCAGATGGCGGCTTTGGCCAAGCGGATCATTTCCGAGGGCTGCCGGCGCCTGCAGGTCAAGGTCGGCGGCAATGTGCATGACGACATCGAGCGGGTGACGACTGTCGCCTCGGCGGTGCCCAAGGGCATGGTGATCTTCTGCGACGCCAATGCCGGCTGGACGCCCTACCAGGCGCGCCAGTTCGCCGACGCCACGCGCGGCATCGACTACACGTTCGAGCAACCCTGCACGACGCTGGATGAGAACATGTCGGTGCGCCGCATGCTCGACAAGCCAATGGTGCTGGACGAATCCGTCACGTCGCTCGGCGAGATGCTGGAAATCCACCGCCGAGGTGCCGCCGATGGGCTGACGCTGAAGATCTCACGGCTCGGCGGCGTGACACAGACACGGCTGATCCGCGACGTCGCCGTGGACCTCGGCTTCATGATCACCGTGGAAGACACAGGCGGCGCCGAGATCGACACCGCCGCCATGGCGCATCTGTCACTGTCGACGCCGGCGGAGCGCCGGCTGCACGCCATCGCCTTCCACGAATGGGTGACGGTGCGCACCGCAAGGAACGCGCCACCGGTGACCGGCAGCCATATGGGCATTCCCGACGGCCCCGGTCTCGGCATCGACGTGGACCCGGGCCTGCTCGGCGAACCCTTCTTCGAGATCGGCTGACATGAAGATCAGGCGCGTCAAGGCAACCCCGATCAACTACCGGCTGGAGGCCCCTTATGTCTGGGTCTTCGGCGAGCTCGACGGCTTCTCGCCGACCATCGTCGAGGTCGAGACCGAGGACGGGCTTGTCGGCATCGGCGAGGCGCCGACGCCGGGCGCGGCGGCCGTCGTCAACGACGTGCTGGCGCCAAGGCTTGTTGGCCGTGACGCCTTCGACATCGCCGGCGCGGAGGAAGTCTGCCTGCCGTTCTGGAGCGGCGTGCAGTCGATCAACGACCGCACCCGCATCATGGCCTTCGGCGCCATCGAGATGGCCCTGTGGGACCTGCGCGGCAAGGCTTGGAAGCAGCCGCTCTACCAGCTGCTCGGCGGCGCGGTGCGCAAGGACATCCCCTTCACCGATTATTTCTCGCTGCGCGGTGATGGCGCCAGGGTCAAGGGCGAGAAGACCCCGGAAGAAGTCGCCGACTATTGCGTCGAGCTACACGAGCGCCACGGCACGACCTTCTTCGAGGGCAAGTTCTCGACGCATGATCCGAAAATTTCGGTGAAGATGGTCGAGCTGATCCGCAGGAAGCTCGGCGGCGACGCGATGATCCGCATCGACTCCAACCAGGCCTATTCGCTGGCCACCGCCAGGCAATTGGCGCGGCCGCTGGAGGAGCTCGGCGTGCGCAACTGGGAGGATCCGGTCGCGACCATCGAGGAGATGCGCGAGCTGCGTCGTCACACTTCGATCCCGTTCTCGACCCACAACATCGATATCGCCCGGGCAATGGAGTTGAAGGTGCCGGACGCCTTCGTCGGCAACCCGACGGCACATGGCGGCATCAACCGCATGCTGCGCTTCGTCGGCGCCTGCGAGCATGCCGGCATCGACTACTGGTGCTACAGCGGCGACACCGGCATCGGCAGCGCCTGCTACCTGCATCTGTGCGCCGCGCTCGGCTGGATCAGGGAGCCCAACCAGTCGCTGTTTCGCATGCAGCCGATGGACATCATCGAGGAAGGCCCGTTCGCGCCCAACAACAACACCGTGCCGGTGCCGGAAGGCCACGGCCTCGGGGTCACGCTGTCGCAAGAAAGGCTCGCCGCCTGCCATCGCGATTTCGTCGAGAACGGCCCCTGCAACAAATATCACGACCCGGAAAAACCCGGGACCTACCGCAGACTGCCGCTGAACTAGGAGGATGTCGAAAAGCCAGCAGGACCTATCCGGAAAAGGCGGCCACAAGTCGCCTGGCCGACAGACAATTCATCAAGAAAATCTGACTTTTCCGTCCCAACGGCGGATGGATCGGTCGGAACCGCATGCTACTGTATATCGACCGATACTGACGAGGCCTGGAACAGGAGAACTCCACGGAACTTGTCACCTGGAACGCACTCGCCAACCACAACAACTGGGGAAAGGGCATAGACCCATGAGCAAGAACTATCGCATTCTCGATCTGCTGCGGCGTGGCCGCACGCCCCTCGAAAACCATCTGAT
>NZ_RZRX01000336.1:0-5444 GCF_003997405.1 Mesorhizobium sp. M2A.F.Ca.ET.042.01.1.1 | reverse complement strand
GGCGGGTGAGATTGACCTGGCCGTCGAAGAAGACTTCGCCCTCGTCCGGCCGGGTCTTGCCGGTGACGATGTCCATCATCGTCGTCTTGCCGGCGCCGTTGGGCCCGATGATCGCCCGCATCTCACCCCTGTCGAGCACCAGCGACAGGTTGTTGATGGCGCGAAAGCCATCGAAGGAAACCGAGACGCCGTCGAGATAAAGGATGGTGTTCGACTTGTTCATGTTCGCTCACTCCGCCGGCTGCGGCTCGGACCCGGTGGTCGACCAGGCGCCCGGCGTCTGTGCCGCGGAGCGAACGATCTTCGGCTGCGGCATCTCTGGATCGGCGCCGGCTTCCGCGGCAAGTGAGGCCGCGCGCAGCGCCTTGGCCCTGCCGCGCCAGCCGTCCCACATGCCCACGATGCCCTTGGGCAGCAGCAGCGTGACCGCGACGAACAGCCCGCCCAGCGCGAACAGCCAGAATTCCGGCAGCACGCCGGTGAACCAGGATTTGCCGGCATTGACGAGCAGCGCGCCGATGATCGGGCCGACGATGGTGCCGCGCCCGCCGACGGCGGTCCAGATCACCACCTCGATCGAGTTCGCCGGATCGAATTCGCCGGGATTGATGATGCCGACCTGCGGCACGTAGAGCGCGCCGGCGATGCCGGCCATGATTGCCGAGACGGTGAAGGCGAAGAGCTTGACGTTCTCCGCCCGCCAGCCAAGGAAGCGGGTGCGGCTCTCGGCGTCGCGCACGGCCATCAGCAGCTTGCCGTATTTGGAACGCACGATGGCCGCGGTCACGAAGACGGCAAGCGCGAGCGTGACGGCGCTCGCCGCAAACAGCGCCGAGCGTGTCGCGTCCGCCTGCACGCTAAAGCCGAGAATGTCCTTGAAATCGGTCAGGCCGTTGTTGCCGCCGAACCCCATGTCGTTGCGGAAGAAGGCGAGCAGCAGCGCATAGGTCATCGCCTGGGTGATGATCGACAGATACACGCCGGTGACGCGGCTGCGGAAGGCGAACCAGCCGAACACGAAGGCAAGCAGGCCGGGCACGGCCAGCACCATCAGCGCCGCGAACCAGAAATGGTCGAAGCCGTACCAGAACCAGGGCAGCTCCTTGTAGTTCAGGAACACCATGAAGTCGGGCAGGATCGGATTGCCGTAGACGCCGCGCGAACCGATCTGGCGCATCAGATACATGCCCATCGCATAGCCGCCGAGCGCGAAGAAGGCGCCGTGGCCGAGCGAAAGGATGCCGCAATAGCCCCAGACGAGATCGAGCGCGAGCGCCAGCAGTGCGTAGCAGAGATATTTGCCGACCAGCGCCACGATGTAGGGCGGGATGTAGAAAGCGCTTTGCGGCGACACCGCGAGGTTGAGCAGCGGCACGATGGTGGCTGCCGCGAGCAGCGCGACGACCGTAATGGCAATGCGGTGGTCGGCGGAAAAGAAGCGCTGCGCGATCATGCTTCCACCGCCCTGCCCTTCAGCGCGAACAGGCCGCGCGGGCGCTTCTGGATGAACAGGATGATCAGCACCAGGACGACGATCTTGCCGAGCACCGCGCCGACATAGGGTTCGAGGAACTTGTTGACAATGCCGAGCGAGAAGGCGCCGACCAGCGTGCCCCACAGATTGCCGACGCCGCCGAACACCACGACCATGAAGCTGTCGATGATGTAGCCGCGGCCGAGATTGGGCGACACGTTGTCGATCTGGCTGAGCGCCACGCCGGCGATGCCCGCAATGCCGGAGCCCAGCGCGAAGGTCAGCGCGTCCACCCAAGGTGTCTTGATGCCCATGGAGGCCGCCATGCGCCGGTTGGCGGTCACGGCGCGCATCTGCAGCCCCCAGGGCGTGCGCTTCATGACGTAGAGCAGGACGCCGAACACCGCTAGCGCGAACACCAGGATCCACAGCCGGTTCCAGGTGATCGCGAGCTGGCCGATATCGAACGAACCCGACATCCAGGACGGGTTGCCCACCTCCTGGTTGGTCGGCCCGAAAATGGTCCGCACCGCCTGCTGCAGGATCAGCGAAACGCCCCAGGTGGCCAGCAGCGTCTCCAGCGGACGGCCATAGAGGAAGCGGATGATGCCGCGCTCGATCGCGAGCCCGACAAGCGCCGCGACCAGGAAGGCGAGCGGCAGCGCGATCACCAGCGACCAGTCGAACAGGCCGGGAAACGAGGTGCGGATCACCTGCTGGACGACGAATGTGGTATAGGCGCCGAGCATGACCATCTCGCCATGCGCCATGTTGATGACGCCCATCACGCCGAAAGTAATGGCGAGGCCGATTGCGGCGAGCAGCAGCACCGATCCGAGCGAGATGCCGTACCAGATGTTCTGCCCCGCATCCCACAATGCCAGCGTCGAATTGATACTCGCGATTGCGGCCGTCGCCGCTTCCTTGACCGTTCCGGAGGCGTTGGCCTCGACGGAGGTGAGGAGCGAGAGCGCGTCGCGGTCGCCGCGGGCGCCGATCAAGGCAATTGCGGCGAGCTTGTCCGTATCGGGCTTGTCCGAAACCAGTATGGAAGCGCCACGCGCCTGCTCCAGCAAAGCCTTGACGCTCGCCACGGTTTCACTGGCGATCGCCGCGTCGAGCGGCTCGATGTTCGCAGTATCAGGTGTCTTGAACATAGTGTCGGCGGCGGCGATGCGGACAGTCGGATCCTTGGAACCAAGCGTCAGCGTGCCCAATGCATCGCGGATGGTGCGGCGCAAGGTGTTGTTGACGCCAATCTGGGTCAAGTCATCTGCGGAAGCCTCGCCCGCTGCCTCGCCGCTCAGCGGGTCGAAAAGCTGGATGCTGTCGCTGCCTTCCTTGCCGACAAACACCATCGAGTCGGCGGCGCGAATGTAAAGATTGCCTTCCGCCAATGCAGCAAGCGGCCGTTCGACAGCCGGATCGCCTGTGGCTGACAACTCGCGAACGATAACTCCAGTCTCGGAAAAGTCCGCAGCTGTCGCGAATTTGGCGATGATGGCACGCAGATCGGCTTCCGCAGCGCCCGAGGACGACAGCGTCGTCAGCAGGAACAAAAGCGTGAGGCCAATCGCACGGAAAATCTTCATCGGTATTTGGCGACCCTTGAGGGTTTAATGGGCGTCCGGACGGTGGAGGAAACCATCCGGACGCGCGCGGTCTTGGGCTCGGACCTGATGGTCCAGCCCGGGAGGATCAGTTCGTGCCCTTGCCGCCGCACTTGCCGGTTTTGACATTGAAGTTGCCGCAGCTGAGCGGCGCGCGCCAATCGGAAATCAGGTCCTTGGAATCGGGCAGGTAGTCGGACCATTCGTCGCCCATCACCAGGCCGGGCGTCTTAGAGACCGTCTGGAACTGGCCATTGGCCTGGATTTCACCGATCAGCACCGGCTTCGTGATGTGGTGGTTCGGCATCATCGCCGAATAGCCGCCGGTCAGGTTCGGCACCGAAACGCCGACCATGGCGTCGATGACCTTGTCCGGATCGGTGGTGCCGGCCTTCTGGACCGCCTTCACCCACATGTTGAAGCCGATATAGTGAGCTTCCATCGGGTCGTTGGTGGTGCGCTTGTTGTTCTTGATGAACTTGTGCCAGTCGGCGATGAACTTCTTGTTGTCGGGCGTGTTGACGCTCTCGAAATAGTTCCAGGCGGCGAGATGGCCGACCAGTGGCTTGGTGTCGAGACCGGCGAGCTCTTCCTCGCCGACCGAGAAGGCCATGACCGGGATGTCCTCGGCCTTGATGCCCTGGTTGCCGAGTTCCTTGTAGAACGGAACGTTGGCATCGCCGTTGACGGTCGAGACCACCGCGGTCTTCTTGCCGGCCGAGCCGAACTTCTTGATCGCCGAGACCTCGGTCTGCCAGTCGGAGAAGCCGAACGGCGTGTAGTTGACCATGATGTCCTCGGCCGGCACACCCTTCGACTTCAGATAGGCTTCGAGGATCTTGTTGGTGGTGCGCGGATAGACATAGTCGGTGCCCTCGAGCACCCAGCGCTTCACCGAGCCGCCATCGGCGCTCATCAGGTAATCGACGGCCGGAATGGCCTGCTGGTTCGGCGCAGCGCCGGTGTAGAAGACGTTGCGCTCGCTCTCCTCGCCCTCATACTGGACGGGATAGAACAGGATGTTGTCGAGCTCCGAGAACACCGGCAGCACCGACTTGCGCGACACCGAGGTCCAGCAGCCGAACACCGCCGCGACCTTGTCCTTCGAGATCAGCTCGCGCGCCTTCTCCGCGAACAGCGGCCAGTTGGACGCCGGGTCGACGACCACGGCTTCCAGTTTCTTGCCGAGCAGGCCGCCCTTGGCGTTTTGCTCGTCGATCAGCATCAGCATGACGTCTTTCAGCGTCGTCTCCGAAATCGCCATGGTCCCCGACAGCGAATGGAGAATACCGACCTTGATCGTGTCTTCCGCCGCTTTGGCGGAAGCCGACGCCAGCAGGCCAGCCGCGACGACGCCCGCCGACAGGATCTTTGTTATTTTCGCGAAGTTACCCCTCATATGACACGCTCCCAAGCTTGTGTTTGCACCGCATCATAGACTGTGCAAGCGACGTGCCAGACGGGAATGCGCGCAACGGAATTGCGGGATAACGATGCGATTACAGCCGGTTAACCAGTAGCCGGGAAATTTTTCGATCTGCCGTCCCGCGACCAAGTGAGAAAAGTTTACGCAGCGCTGCCTAGATTCTGCCCAAATGGCAAAACTGCCTTAAAATTCATCAGGCGCGCAAAGACTGGCTGATCGGTCCTGTTGCAGGGCCATGGTAAAGTAGGGCAAGGTCGCCGCGCAAACGAGCGACGTCATGACCCTGCGAACGATCCTGAGCTTCCTGCTTCTGCTGTCCGCCGCCGGCAGCGCGCAAGCCGATTTCACCGACGGCAAGCTGCCCGACGGCGCCTATCACTGCGAGGTCTACCTGCTCGGCCTGTTCCTCGATCTTGGCGTGATCACCATCAAGGGCAACCTCTATAGCGGGCCGGTGACCTTCGGCGCCACGCCGCAAGCCTACGACTACCAGATGAACCCCAATGGCGAGATCACCTGGCTTGGCCCGCTCGGCGGCTACACCAGCGGCGGCAACTCGATCTCGATGACCCAGGCGACGCTCGACGACCCGAGCGGCCCCTCCTTCGACATCATCATGAAGCAGCAGGACGGCGCCTTCACCGCCTCGACCTGCACCAGAAGATAACGTCCGGCTTCACACAAAAAAGGCGCGGAACCGATTAGGATTCCGCGCCAGCAGGCAGTCGGGAGGATGAACGCAATTCCAGGAAAAGTGCTTAGCGGTTTTTCGTCCGGAATTGCGTCAAACAAAAAATAGCTGGAGCGGGTCGGCGGTAACGCCGAACCGCTTCAGATGGTCTTGGCCGACATCTGCGCCGCGATGTAGTCGGCCTGACGGATCGCCAGTGTCACGATGGTCAGCGTCGGGTTCTCCGCCGCGCCGCTGGTGAAC
>NZ_RZRX01000335.1:0-5478 GCF_003997405.1 Mesorhizobium sp. M2A.F.Ca.ET.042.01.1.1 | reverse complement strand
CGCTATGTGCGGGTGGCGACGGGGCGCGACTATCGCGACGCCTCGCCTGTCTCGGGGATACTGCTGGGGCAGGCGCAAGAGAAGCTTGCCGTCACCGTCACGGTAGAGCAGTAATTTCCGACGAGATTCGCTGCTAAAGAAGAATCATGACCTATTGCGTCGGCCTCAAGATCGATCGCGGGCTCGTGTTCATGTCGGACACGCGCACCAATGCCGGCATGGATTCGATCTCGACCTTCAAGAAGATGCACGTCTGGGAAGAGCCTGGTGAACGTGTGATCGTGCTGATGTCGGCGGGCAACCTGGCCACGACGCAAGCCGTGGTCAGCCTGCTCGACGAGCGCAACAAGGCCGTTGGCGACCGTCATCCGAAGCTGCTCGAAACGCCATCCATGTACCAGACGGTGCGGCTGGTCGGCGATACGGTCAAGGAAGTCATCGAACATGCCTCGCCGAACGGCGACAAGGCGGATTCCTACTTCAATGCCTCCTTCATCCTGGGCGGCCAGATCAAGGGCAGCCCGCCCAGGCTGTTCATGATCTACCCGGAAGGCAATTTCATCGAGTCGACCGATGACACGCCTTTCTTCCAGATTGGCGAGACGAAATACGGCAAGCCGATCATCATCCGTGCCTATGACCGGACAATGGGCCTGGCCGAAACGGTGAAGCTGCTTCTGGTGTCTTTCGATTCGACGCTGAAATCGAACCTTTCGGTCGGGCTGCCGCTCGATCTGCTGTTCCTAGAGAACGACAGCTTCAAGGTTGGGCTCAACAGGCGCATCGGCCAGGACGATCCCTATTACCGCACCATTTCCGACGGCTGGTCGAACGCTCTGAAGTCGGCCTTTGCCAGCCTGCCGGATTTCCCCGGTTAGGGTCCGCACGTCGCGGCCGGTTGGGCATTTAGCTGGCTTACCCGCTGCATTGCGGCTAGGGTCGGGAGGATAGATGGACAACGAGACATTCCGCCACTGGTCGAGGCGGGCGGCCGACTGGGGCGTCGATTACCGCGCCGGCCTGCGCGACCGTCCCGTGCGGCCGGCAATCGCGCCGGGCGAGATCTTGCGGAGCATCGAGGCTGCGCCGCCCGAAACGGCCGAACCGATGGAAAAGATCTTCGCCGATTTCGAAGAAAAGATCGTGCCGGGCATGACGCATTGGCAGCATCCGCGCTTCTTCGCCTATTTCCCCGCCAATGCGGCGCCGGTCTCGGTCGTGGCGGAGTATCTGGTCTCGGCGATGGCCGCGCAATGCATGCTGTGGCAGACCTCGCCGGCGGCGACCGAGCTCGAGACGCGCATCGTCGACTGGATGCGCCAGGCGCTTGGCCTCCCCGAGGGCTTTTCCGGCGTCATCCAGGATTCGGCCTCGTCGGCGACGCTTGCGGCGGTGCTCACCATGCGCGAGCGGGCGCTCGACTGGCAGGGCAACAAAAAGGGGCTGGCCGGACAGGGCAAGCTGCGCGTCTATTCCTCCGACCAGGTCCATACCTCGATCGACCGCGCCATCTGGGTCTCAGGCATCGGCGAGGAGAACCTCGTCCGCATCCCGGTCTCAGGACGTTTTCGTGCCATGGATCCGGCCGCGCTTGATGCCGCAATCGTCGCCGATCGCGCGGCCGGCCTGCTGCCCGCAGGCATCATCGCTTGCGTCGGCGGCACCAGCATTGGCGGCACCGACGACATCGCCGCGGTGGCCGCGGTCGCGGAGCGGCACGGGCTTTACCTGCATGTCGACGCCGCCTGGGCCGGATCGGCGATGATCTGCCCGGAATACCGGCATTTCTGGGCAGGCGTCGAAGGCGCCGATTCCATCGTCTTCAATCCACATAAGTGGCTCGGGGCGCAGTTCGACTGCTCGATCCAGTTTGTTCGTCAGCCGGAAGACCTGGTGCGCACGCTGGCCATAAAGCCGGAGTTTTTGAAGACGTTGGGGCACGACGGCATCATCAACTATTCGGAATGGTCAATGCCGCTCGGGCGCCGTTTCCGCGCGCTGAAACTCTGGTTCCTGCTGCGGGCCTATGGCCTCGAGGGCTTGCGCGCTATGATCCGCAATCATGTCGCCTGGAGCGAAGGACTGGCGGCGCGGCTCGCCAGGGAAGCGGATTTCGAGCTCGTCAGCGAGCCGATGCTGTCGCTGTTCTCATTCCGGCACGAAGCGCCATCGGGTACCGATCCGGACGAGCACAACCTGCGCCTCGTGGACGCCATCAACATCGACGGCCGCATTTACTTGACGCAAACGCGGGTCGACGGGCGCGTGGCGATCCGCTTTCAGGCGGGGCAGTTCGAGTCGACGGCGGCAGATGTCGACGCCGCGTTCGACGTCATAACCGAGATTGCCCGGCGCCCGTCCTGAGGCGCGGACGCGTTCGGCGCCGGTTTGCCTTTTGCAATCAGGTGATTTTCGTTAGCCGGCTTATGCCTTTTCTTCGCTTTCGTTTTCCGATATAGAGGAGAAAAACGAAAATGGAGGAAGCCGGATGTTTCTTTCGCCACGCCACGCCGAAATCATCCAGATGGCGAAAGACCACGGCCGGGTTCTGGTCGAGGATCTGGCGACGCATTTCAACGTGACGCCGCAGACCATCCGCAAGGACCTCAACGATCTGTGCGATCAGCGGCTGCTCACCCGCATCCATGGCGGCGCGCTGTTCCCATCCGGGATCGAGAACATGGAATACGAGGCGCGGCGCAAGATCGCGGCCGACGAGAAGGAGGCGATCGGCGGCGCGGCGGCGCGGTTGATCCCGGACAACGCTTCGCTGTTCATCAATATCGGCACCACCACCGAGGCCGTCAGCAAAGCGCTGCTCGACCACAACGGGCTGATGGTCATCACCAATAACATCAATGTTGCCAATAGGATGCGCATCTATCCTACGATCGAGGTGGTGATCGCCGGCGGCGTGGTGCGCGGCTCCGACGGCGGTGTCGTTGGCGAAGCGGCCGTCGATTTCATCCGCCAGTTCAAGGTCGACTACGCCGTCATCGGCGCCTCGGCCATCGATCATGACGGTGCGCTTCTCGATTTCGATTTCCGCGAGGTGAAGGTGGCGCAGGCGATCATCGCCAATGCGCGCCACGTCATCCTGGTCTCCGACCGGACCAAGTTCGAGCGCACGGCGCCAGTCCGGATCGGCCATCTTTCGCAGGTGAATACCTTCATCACCGATCGTTGCGACATCCCCTCGATTCGCCGGATTTGCGAGGAGACCGAGGTCCGGCTGATCGAGACGGCGCTCGAATAGCGGCGCTTCACGGCTGTTTCACGCAGCCATGAAATTTCGTTTGACATTCGCTTTGAGTTCGAAATAATTCCGTCACGGTTTCGTAAAACACAAAAATGGTGCAATGCGAAATCGTTGGAGGAACTTTTGGACACATCCCCGATCCATGACATTTTCGTCATCGGCGGCGGCATCAATGGCTGCGGCATCGCCCGCGACGCCGTTGGCCGCGGATTTTCGGTTTACCTTGCCGAGATGAACGATCTGGCGAGCGGGACGTCCTCCGGCTCGACCAAGCTTATCCATGGCGGGCTTCGCTATCTCGAATTCTACGAGTTCCGGCTGGTGCGCGAGGCGCTGATGGAGCGCGAGGTTCTGTGGAAGAACGCGCCGCACATCATCTGGCCGATGCGCTTCGTCCTGCCTTACGCCAAGGGCCTGAGGCCCGCCTGGCTGATCCGGCTCGGGCTGTTCCTCTACGATCACATCGGGGGGCGCAAGCTGCTGCCTGCGACGAAGACGCTGGACATGGCGAGCGATCCGGCAGGCAAGCCGCTCAAGCCGTTGTTCCACAAGGCTTTCGAATATTCGGATGGTTGGGTCAATGACGCTCGCCTGGTGGCGCTGAACGCTCGTGATGCCGCCGACCGGGGCGCCATCATCCGCACCCGCACCAAGGTCGTCAGCGCGCGCCGAGACGGTCCGACCTGGACCATCAAGGTGCAGAACGTGCTGACTGGCGACACCGAAGAGGTTCGCGCGCGGCTTCTCGTCAACGCCGCCGGCCCGTGGGTCGATCACGTTCTGCAGACAGCCGTCGGCCAGAACGAAGTCCACAATGTCCGTCTTGTCCAAGGTAGCCACATCGTCGTCGCCAAGAAGTTCGACGATCCGCGCGCCTATTTCTTCCAGAACAAGGATGGCCGCATCATCTTCGCCATTCCCTACGAGGAAGAATTCACGCTGATCGGCACGACCGACCGCGACTATCCAGGCGACCCGCACGATGTGAAGATCTCCGACGCCGAGATCGACTATCTGTGCGCCGCGGCAAGCGAATATTTCGCGGTCGCCGTGAAGCGCTCCGACATCGTCTGGACCTATTCGGCGGTGCGTCCGCTCTATGACGACGGGGCCTCCAAGGCGCAGGAAGCGACGCGCGACTATGTGCTGAAGGCCGATGGCGGGGAGGGCGTCGCCCCGCTTGTCAACGCCTTCGGCGGTAAGATCACGACCTTCCGTCGGCTTGCGGAATCGATGCTTGAGAAGATCGAAGGCTTTCTCGGCAAGCGCGGCAAGCCTTGGACGCATGACGCGCCGCTGCCGGGCGGTGATTTTCCGGCCACCGGTTTCGACGCGCAGGTCGCCAGGCTGAAAAAGACCTATCCGTTCCTCGACCAGAGGCTGGCGCGCCGGTTCACGCGGCTCTACGGCACGCGCGCGGAGAAGCTGCTCGGGCTCGCCAAGTCGAATACTGATCTTGGCCGCAATTTCGGCGCCGATCTTTTCGAGGTTGAGGTTCGTTATCTCGCCGAGAACGAATGGGCGGTCACCGCCGAGGACGTGCTGTGGCGCCGCACCAAGCGCGGCCTGCATTTCAGCCGCGAGCAGACGGCGGCACTGGAAGAATTCATGCGAGGGCTGAGCAGCCGTCACGTCGCGGCGGCGGAATGACGATCGACTGCTGAAGCGCAAGGCCTGGGAGGAGGCGTGATGCTGGAACTGAGGAACGTGACGAAGACGATCGGTGCGCAGGAGCATATCCGCGACGTGTCGCTGACGCTTCAGCACGGCTCGCTGAATGTTCTGCTGGGGCCGACGCTTTCCGGCAAGACCAGCCTGATGCGGCTGATGGCGGGTCTCGACGCGCCGACGTCCGGCTCGGTCTGGTTCGACGGCAAGGACGTTACCGGGCAGCCGGTGCAGAAGCG
The DNA here is from genome assembly GCF_003997405.1 of Mesorhizobium sp. M2A.F.Ca.ET.042.01.1.1. Taxonomy (NCBI): domain Bacteria; kingdom Pseudomonadati; phylum Pseudomonadota; class Alphaproteobacteria; order Hyphomicrobiales; family Phyllobacteriaceae; genus Mesorhizobium; species Mesorhizobium sp. M2A.F.Ca.ET.042.01.1.1. The sequence continues at coordinate 312 of NZ_RZRX01000335.1, read as the reverse complement.
CAACGTCGCCATGGTCTACCAGCAGTTCATCAACTACCCGGCGATGACGGTTTACGAGAACATCGCTTCGCCGCTCCGGGTCGCCGGCGTCGAGCAGGGCAAGATCGACAAGGAGGTGCGCAACGCCGCCGCGCTTCTCAAGCTCTCGCCTTACCTCGACCGCACCCCGCTCAACCTCTCGGGCGGTCAGCAGCAGCGCACGGCGCTTGCACGCGCCATCGTCAAGAACGCCAGCCTGGTGCTGCTCGACGAGCCTCTCGCCAATCTCGACTACAAGCTGCGCGAGGAATTGCGCGCCGAATTGCCGAGGAT
>NZ_RZRX01000334.1:0-5483 GCF_003997405.1 Mesorhizobium sp. M2A.F.Ca.ET.042.01.1.1 | reverse complement strand
GTTCCTGATCGCGCTGATCGCCCGCGAGGTGCGCCGCATCGTCCTGGCGCGGCGCCATGGCAGGGCCGCCTCGCGGCTGCATGTGCGCATCGTCGCGATGTTCGCGCTGGTTGCCGCCATCCCGGCCATCATGGTGGCGATCATCGCCTCGATCACACTCGACATCGGCCTAGACCGCTGGTTCCAGATCCGCACCAAGACGATCGTCAACTCATCGCTGTCGATCGCCGACGCCTATGTACAGGAGAACGCGCGCAACCTGCAGGGCACGACATTGTCGATGGCATACGATCTCGATGCCTCGCGCACGCTCTACGGCCTCGACCAGGGTGGGTTCCTCGATCTGCTGAACAAGGAAGCCGTTGGACGCGGACTGGCTCATGCGGCCCTGATCAAGCCCGACGGCTCGTTCGTCATGAACGCCAAGACCGATGCCGATTTCCCGATGCCGGAGCCACCCTCCGGCGCCGTCGAGACCGCGTCCGGCGGCAAGCCGGTTCTGATAGAGCCGCGCACCCGCAACATCATGGGCGCCATCATCAAGCTGCGCGAGATCGAAGGGCTTTACCTCTACACGATCCGGCTGGTCGATCCCGACGTGATCAAGGCGCGCCAGATCGTCAAGGCCAACACCGACGAATACCGCAATCTGGAAGACAACCGCCGGACCTCGCAGGTCGCCTTTGCGCTGCCTTATCTGTCGCTCACGCTGATCATCATCCTGTCGGCGATCTGGACCGGCATCGCCGTCGCCGACCGGATCGTGCGGCCGATCCGCCAGCTGATTGGCGCCGCCGACGAGGTGGCCACCGGCAATCTCGACGTCGCCGTGCCCGTGCGCCAGTCCGACGGCGACGTCGCCTCGCTGGGCGATACCTTCAACAACATGATCCTTGAGCTCAAATCGCAACGCAATGAGCTCCTTTCGGCCAAGGATCTGATCGACGAACGCCGGCGTTTCTCCGAGGCGGTGCTGGCCGGCGTCACCGCCGGCGTCATCGGCGTCGATCCCTACGGCATCATCACCATCGTCAATCGCTCGGCCGAAACCATGCTGGCGATTTCGGCAAGTGCGACGCTCGGCCAGAACCTTTCGGCGGTCCTGCCCCTTGTCGGCCGGGTCTTTGAGATCGGACGCCAGTCGGGCAAGCCGGTCTACCGCGAGCAGGTGACCTTCTTCCGCGCGGGCCTGGAGCGCACCTTCAACGTCCAGGTCACCGTCGAGTCCGGCGACGACGGCGAGGAAGAGAAATCCTACGTGGTCACGGTCGACGACATCACCGATCTCGTCCAGGCGCAGCGTTCTTCGGCCTGGGCGGATGTGGCGCGACGGATCGCGCATGAGATCAAGAACCCCCTGACGCCGATCCAGCTCTCGGCCGAGCGCATCAGGCGCCGCTACGGCAAGGTCATCACCGAGGATCGCGAGGTCTTCGACCAGTGCACCGACACCATCATCCGCCAGGTTGAGGACATCGGCCGCATGGTCGACGAATTCTCGGCCTTCGCCCGCATGCCGAAGCCGGAGATGAAGGCGATCGACCTGCGTGAGTCGCTGCGCGAGGCCTCCTTCCTGGTCGAGGTCAGCCGCCCCGACATCGCCTTCGAGCGCGATTTCGGCAGCGAGCCGTTGAAGGGCACTTTCGACAGCCGCCTGATGGCGCAGGCCTTCGGCAACGTCATCAAGAACGCCGCCGAGGCGATAGATGGGCTTGATCCGGCGGATCGTTCGGACGGCACAATCCGGATTCATGCCAGGCGCCAAGATGGCGCCATACGAATCGACGTTATCGACAACGGCAAGGGGCTGCCGCGCGAGAATCGCCAAAGGCTTCTCGAGCCCTATATGACGACGCGCGAGAAGGGGACCGGGCTCGGCCTCGCTATCGTCAAGAAGATCGTGGAGGACCATGGCGGCCGTCTCGAATTGCACGACGCGCCAGCGGATTTCCATGGTGGCCGGGGCGCGATGATCTCGATCATCCTGCCGCCGGCGACGATCGTAGCCGCGCCGCCACGCGGTGAAGGTCGAAACGAACACGAACGAGAAACTGAAAAGGTCGGTAATGGCGTCTGACATTCTCATCGTCGATGACGAGGAAGACATCCGCGAACTTGTCGCCGGTATCCTGAGCGACGAGGGTCATGAAACCCGTACGGCGCATGACGCCGACAGCGCGCTTGCGGCGATCGCCGACCGCGCGCCGCGGCTGATTTTCCTCGACATCTGGCTGCAGGGCTCGCGCCTCGACGGCCTGGCGCTGCTCGACGAGATCAAGACCATGCACCCGAACATGCCGGTCGTGATGATCTCCGGCCATGGCAACATCGAAACGGCGGTGTCGGCCATCCGGCGCGGCGCCTACGACTTCATCGAGAAGCCGTTCAAGGCCGATCGCCTGATCCTGATCGCCGAGCGCGCGCTCGAAACGTCCAAGCTGCGGCGCGAGGTCTCCGACCTTAAGCAGCGCAGCGGCGAGACCTTTGACCTGATCGGCATGTCGTCGGCCATGAGCCAGCTGCGGCAGACCATCGAGCGCGTCGCACCGACCAACAGCCGCGTCATGATCGTCGGCCCGTCCGGCTCCGGCAAGGAGCTGACGGCGCGCGCCATCCACGCCCTGTCGTCGCGCAAGGCCGGCCCCTTCGTGACGCTGAGCGCGGCCACCATCACGCCCGAGCGTATGGAAATCGAACTGTTCGGCACCGAATCGAACGGCACCGAGCGCAAGGTCGGCGCGCTGGAGGAAGCGCATCGCGGCATCCTCTATATCGACGAAGTCGCCGACATGCCGCGCGAAACGCAAAACAAGATCCTGCGTGTGCTGGTCGAGCAGCAGTTCGAGCGGGTAGGCGGCACCAAGCGCGTCAAGGTCGATGTCCGCATCATCTCCTCCACCTCGCAAAACCTGGAGGCGATGATCGCCGACGGCCGCTTCCGTGAGGACCTCTACCACCGCCTGGCGGTGGTTCCGGTCATGGTGCCGGGGCTTGCCGAGCGGCGCGAGGACATTCCCTATCTCGTCGACAATTTCATGAAGCAGATCGCGCGCCAGGCCGGCATCAAGCCGCGCCGCATCGGCGACGACGCACTGGCTGTGCTGCAGGCGCATAACTGGCCGGGCAATGTTCGCCAGCTGCGCAACAATGTCGAGCGGTTGATGATCCTGGCGCGAGGGGAAAATCCCGATGCTCCGATCACCGCCGACCTTCTGCCGTCAGAGATCGGCGACGTGATGCCACGCACGCCCAATCAGTCGGACCAGCACATAATGGCGCTGCCGTTGCGCGAGGCGCGCGAGCAATTCGAGAAGGACTATCTGATCGCCCAGATAAACCGCTTCGGCGGCAACATCTCGAAGACGGCCGAATTCATCGGCATGGAGCGCTCGGCCCTGCATCGCAAGCTGAAGTCGCTAGGCGTGTAAAAGCAATTCCAGGAAAAGTGCGTAGCGGTTTTCCGCCCGGAATTGCGTAAGACTCCCAGAGCTGGCTTGGCCCACGCGATTGTTTATTACGGCAAGGGCAGAATCGCCTAAGAAAGCCCGATATTTCCCCGAGGATGCCCATGCCGCGCATTGCCTATGTCAACGGGCGCTATGTCGTCCATTCCCAAGCCAGCGTCCATATCGAGGACCGCGGCTACCAGTTCGCCGACGGCGTCTATGAGGTCTGCGAAGTGTCGCGCGGCCATATCGTCGACATGCCGCGCCATCTTGCCCGGCTCAAGCGCTCGCTGAAGGAACTGTCGATCGCCTGGCCGGTATCGGAAGGCGTCTTGCCGCTGCTTCTGCGCGAGGTGGTCAACCGCAACGGCGTGGTCAACGGCCTCGTCTATGTGCAGGTGACGCGCGGCGTTGCCAGCCGCGAGTTCGTTTTTCCGCCGGCAGGCACGCAATCTTCCCTGGTCATAACCGCCAGGAAAGCCGATCCGGCGGCGAATGCGAAGCGGGTGGAGACCGGCATCAAGGTCATCACCGTGCCTGAGAATCGCTGGGACCGCGTCGACATCAAGAGCACGGGCCTTTTGCCCAATGTGCTTGCCAAGCAGAAGGCCAAGGAAGCCGGCGCCCAGGAAGCCTGGTTCGTCGACGCCGATGGCAACGTCAAGGAAGGCGGCTCGTCAAACGCCTGGATTGTTACAAGGGACGGCGTCCTGGTGACCCGGCCGGCCGAGCACGGCATCCTGCGCGGCATCACCCGCACGACGCTTTTCGATGTCGCCGCCAAGCTCGGCCTCAAGATCGAGGAGCGCGGTTTTTCGGTCACTGAGGCCAAGGCTGCCAGGGAGGCGTTCATCAGTTCGGCGACCACAATCGCCATGCCGGTGGTCGAAATCGACGGTGCGCCAATCGCAAATGGCCATCCTGGCTCTATGACACTTTCGTTGCGGCAGGCTTTTTTTGACGTTGCGGAAAAAAGTCCAGCCTGATAACCGCACAACTGGAGTTAACCTCAACTATCTCGTTCTGCTTGCCTTTGTATCGGCAAGAGGGGGTTTGCGCGCTTGACACGTGCCGCGTAATTTGGCGCATTGGCTGCAAACCGAAGGGGATCGGCGAAAGACAAGAAAAATGGCGGAACGATCGCAAAACCTTCAGGACCTGTTCCTGAATTCAGTTCGCAAGAGCAAAAATCCACTTACCATCTTCCTCATCAACGGCGTGAAGCTGACCGGCGTCGTCACTTCGTTCGACAATTTTTGTGTGTTGTTGCGGCGTGACGGGCACTCCCAGCTCGTCTACAAGCACGCCATTTCCACGATCATGCCGAGCCAGCCGGTTCAGATGTTCGATGGCGAGGAAAGCCAGGGCGCCTGATTGGCACGTGATAAGGACGCGGACCGCAGCGTTCGCGGAAAACAAGGACATCAACTCGGGCCGGAAGCCAAGGATCCGACCCGGGCTGTTGTTATTGTGCCGGTGCTTACCCGCCAGCCGCGCGGCGACGATGAGTCGAGCCGCCCGCGGCTGAGCCGCTCGGCCGATGCCCGCCACGACGAAGCGGTCGGGCTAGCCAGCGCCATCGACCTCAACCCGGTCCACACCGCGGTGGTGACGGTCGCCGACCCGCGGCCGGCCACGCTGCTCGGCAGCGGCAAGGTGGCCGAGTTCGCCGACATCGTAAGGGAACGCAAGGCGGAGCTGGTCATTGTCGACCATCCGCTGACGCCGGTTCAACAGCGCAATCTCGAAAAGGAACTGAATGCCAAGGTGCTCGACCGCACCGGGCTCATTCTCGAGATCTTCGGCGAGCGGGCGCGCACCAAGGAAGGCACGCTGCAGGTCGAGCTTGCACATCTCAACTACCAGAAGGGCCGGCTGGTGCGCAGCTGGACCCACCTCGAACGGCAGCGCGGCGGCGCCGGTTTCCTCGGCGGCCCCGGCGAAACCCAGATCGAATCCGACCGCCGCATCCTGCAGGACAAGATCACCAAGCTGAAGCACGAGCTGGAAACGGTGCGGCGCACGCGCGACCTGCAC
>NZ_RZRX01000333.1:0-5541 GCF_003997405.1 Mesorhizobium sp. M2A.F.Ca.ET.042.01.1.1 | reverse complement strand
GCTCGTAGCCGATGGCGATGCGGAAGGCGAAGGGGTAGTGCGTCCGCGTTTCGGCGTCATCCGACAGCACCAATGTGCAGGAGGTCGGCCCCTTCTCCGCCCAGGCAAAGCGCCGGTCGCGGGCAAAGCCATGCTGCGTCATCGGATAGGTTTGACCACGATGGCGCAGCTGATCGCCCTTCAGCCGGCCGACGATCGGAAACAGGACCGGCGAGTGGCGCCGCCAGGCGGGGCCTGCCTGCCACAGAAGCTCGGTGCCGTCGCCATCGCGTAGCGAGACCAGCTCAGCCCCCTGCCCGACGATGGTCGCCGAGATCCCGTCAGCATGAAGCGTCACCTGTTCCATTGCGTCCTCGCGGCTGGCTGGTTTGGCCGGCAGGCTAGCAAAAGGGCGCGCGTGAACTCAAGCGCGGCAGGCAATCGCACCTTGGCCGCGGATCGTGGATGCCTTGATGAGCGTCGACAAAAATGGCCGGAGGTTTCCCTCCGGCCACGCCGAGGTCAGCAGTGTTGCCTGCTACGGCCCGGGCTATTCGCGCTCGCCGGTGAAATTCAGGAGCAGCTGGAAGATGTTGATGAAGTTCAGATAGAGCGAGAAGGCGCCGAAGACGGCGAGCTTCTGCTGCGATTCGGCATCGAAATTCTCCGCATACTGCTCCTTGATGGTCTGCGTGTCCCAGGCGGTGAGGCCGACGAAGACGGCGATGCCGATCACCGAGATGGCGAATTGCAGCGCGGTCGAGCCGAGGAACAGGTTGACGAGGCTGGCGATCACCACGCCGATCAGGCCCATGATCAGGAAGGACGAGAACTGCGTCAGGTCGCGCCTGGTCGTGTAGCCGTAAAGGCTGGTGGCGCCGAACATCGTGGCGGCGATGAAGAAGGTGCGCGCGATGCTGGTCGAGGTGAAGACCAGGAACACCGAGGCGAGCGACAAGCCCATGACGGCGCAGAAGGCCCAGAACATCGTCTGCGCGCTCGCCGCCGACATGGTCTGCATCTTGAACGAGAAGAGCATGACGAAGGCGAGCGGCGCCAACATCACCACCCATTTCAGCGGGCTGGAGAAGATCGGCACGTAGAGCGCCGGCGTCGAGGCCACGAAGAAGGCGACGAGGCCGGTGACGACGAGACCGAGGCCCATATAGTTGTAGACGCGCAGCATGTGCTTGCGCAGGCCCTCGTCATAGACGGCTCCGGCCTGGACGCCGGTGCCCATTCGGTATCCCAGATTGGGGCTGTTCATTTGGTTCTCCTTGGTTCTCAGTAGAGAGTTCTGGCGAGTTTCTCGGCGGCACGGTCGAGGCTGCCGGCGTCGCCGCGCCCGACCACCGCATAGGCGACCTCGCCGATCTGGAAATAGGCGGTTGAGATGTCGTCGGCGGGCGCGACCGTCGGCTTCACGACGTCGAACGTGCCCGGCCTGATGGCGAACAGCGAGACAAGGCCGAGGTCCTCGGTCTGGACCGCCATCTCGACGCTCGGCCCGAATTGCGAGGGATAGACCTGGACGTCGCGGATCTTCCAGTCGTCGGGCAGCGACGGCATGACGATTGCGGTGGCCGCGCGGATCTCGTCGGCATCATAGCCCGGCGCTTCCCGCTGCGACGGCATTGTCTCGCGCATCAAGGTCGTCCGGTGCGCTCTCACCGCATCCTCGACATAGGCCGGCGGCTGCGTCGAGGCGACCACCTTGGTCACCGCGATTGGCCCAAAGATGCCGTTGGCAAGCCAGCCTGCCGCGACCAGCACGGCCGCCGCCGCGGCGCGCTGCAGCACGGCAAGCATACGCCCCCTGGCAAGGCCCCTTTCCAGCCGCCGCGCCGCTTCGGTCGTGGCCGGACGCGCCGTGCCGACAGGTCCGGCAAGCGCGACGCGCAGTTCGTCGCGCGTCCTCAGGTCCGACATCACGCGCGCCGCCGCTTCCGGGCGCGCGGCGAGGTGCGCCTCGACCTCGATGCGGCGGGCGACATCCAGCTGGTCGTCGACATAGGCGTCGAGATCGGCATCGGTTACGGGGTCGACAATGACGGTCATTGATCGTCTCCCACGATCCTGAGATGCGGCTTGGCTTTCTGCGGCGCGCCCTCCTCCATCTCGCGCAGCGCGGCGCGCGCGCGGCCGATGCGCGACATCAAGGTTCCGAGCGGCACGCCGATGACCTCCGCCGCCTGTTGATAGGACAGCCCCTCGATGGCGACGAGATGGAGCGCGGAGCGCTGTTCCTCGGGGAGCGAAAGAAACGCTTCCCGGACCTGCGACAGGCGCACGGAATGGTCCTGCGAGGCCGGCACGCTCTGGTCGGCGACCAGGCCGGCCTGTTCGATGCGCGCCGTCTCGGAGCGGCGCGAGCGCATGCGGTCGATGAAGATGTTGTGCACGATCGCCAAGAGCCAGGCGCGCAGATTACCGCCCGAGCGAAAGGTTGCGCGCCGCTCATAGGCGCGCACCAGCGCGTCATGGACAAGATCCTCGGCATCAGTGCTGTCGCGCGTCAGCGAGCGCGCGTAACGCCGCAGCGAGCCCAACTGCCCGACAATATCGAAGCGTGCCATCGACCGTTTCATGCCCTGTTTACGGAGCATGTAGGGAATTTAATCCCCTGCCCGGCATTTTCTTTATGCATCGGCGGCGCGCTGAGGAAACCGCTGGCGCGGCGGGATCGATTTGCGTATCACTCCGCCGCCATTGGAGTCCTTTTCGATGTTCGAGACCCTGCAGCCCGCGGCCGCCGACAAGATCCTTGCCCTGATCGGCCTCTACCGCAACGATCCACGTCCGGGCAAAGTCGACCTCGGCGTCGGCGTCTACAAAGACATCGACGGCAAGACGCCGGTGATGCGCGCCGTGCGCGAGGCCGAGAAGCGGCTGCTGGCGAGCCAGGACACCAAGACCTATCTCGGCCTTGCCGGCGACACCGGCTTCAACGCCGCCATGATCAATCTCGCCTTTGGCGAGAAGTCCGACCGTTCGCGCATCCGCGCCGCACAGGCGCCGGGCGGCTCCGGCGCGCTCAGGCTGGTGGCAGAGCTGCTGCAGCGCACGCGTCCCGGCGCGACGGTGTGGCTTTCCGACCCGACCTGGCCAAACCATCCGCCCGTGATGCGCGCCGCCGGCCTTGAGGTTCGCAACTATCCCTATTTCGATGCCGCCTCCGGCGCTGTGCGCTTCGACGAGATGCTGGCAACGCTGAGGACGGCCAACAGCGGCGACGTCGTGCTGCTGCATGGCTGCTGCCACAACCCGACCGGCGCCAATCTCGACGCCGCGCAGTGGGCGAAGGTCGCGGACGTTCTCCTGGAGCGCGGCCTGCTGCCTTTCGTCGACATCGCCTATCAGGGATTTGGCGAGGGCCTGGACGCCGATGCCGCGGGTCTGCGGCTCTTGGCCGACAAGGTGCCGGAGATGGTTGTCGCTTCGAGCTGCTCGAAGAATTTCGCCGTCTATCGCGACCGCGTGGGTGCTGCGATGATCATGGCCAAGGACGGCGCGCAGGCCGATGTGGCGATGAGCCAGATGCTGGCGGCGGCGCGGGCGCTTTATTCGATGCCGCCGGATCATGGCGCCGCGGCGGTGCGCATGGTGCTGGAAGACGCCGGCCTGAGGAAAGACTGGGAGACGGAGCTCGAGGAGATGCGGCTGCGCATGCTGAGGCTCCGCGTCGCCTTCGCCGAAGCGTTGCGCCGGCAGTCCAACTCGGACCGCTTCGATTTCGTCGCCAGCCATCGTGGCATGTTCTCCCGCCTCGGACTGACGGAGGCACAGGTCGAGCGCCTGCGCACCGAGCACGCCGTCTATATGGTCGGCGACAGCCGCATCAACGTGGCCGGCCTGCCCGAGGACGGCATGGACGATCTCGCAAAGGCGATCGTCTCGGTGCTCGACTGAAGCCCGCGACAGCTGTGGACAAGTCACGCCGGCGAGCCGCCGGGATGGCCGACTTGCGGGCCGCGCGCTAGCTTGAGGCCATGAAACCCTCGAAAGACATTTCCCGGCTGATCGAGATCATGGCCGCGTTGCGCGCGCCCAAGACCGGCTGCCCGTGGGATATCGAGCAGAACTTTTCGACCATCGCGCCCTACACGATCGAAGAGGCCTATGAAGTGGCTGATGCGATCGCGCGCGGCGATTTCGACGACCTGCGCGAGGAACTGGGCGATCTGCTGCTGCAGGTCGTCTACCATGCGCAGATGGCCGAGGAGATCGGCGAGTTCGCTTTCGGCGATGTCGTCGAGGCCATCACCACCAAGATGATCCGCCGCCATCCGCACGTCTTCGGCGATGAGAAGGCGCGCAGCGCCGGCATGGCCAAGGGCATGTGGGAGAAGATCAAGGCTGAGGAGAAGGCTGAAAAGCGCAGCGCCCGCATCGCGCGCGGGCTCGATCCGGAGGATCACGGCAAGGGTTTTCTCGACAGCGTTCCGGTGGCGCTTCCTGCCCTGACACGCGCGCTGAAACTGCAGGAGAAGGCAGCGCGCGTCGGCTTCGATTGGAGCGAGGCAGCCCCCATCCTCGACAAGATCGAGGAGGAAATCGGCGAATTGCGCGAAGCGCTCACCACGGGGGATGCCGCGCCGATCAAGGACGAGTTCGGCGACATGTTGTTTGCCATCGTCAATCTCGGCCGCCATCTCAAGCTCGATTCGGAAGCGGCGCTCAACGGCACCAATGAAAAGTTCCGCTCCCGCTTCCACTATGTCGAGCAGGCCCTGGCGGCTTCGGGCGGTTCGCTCGAGAAGGCGACGCTCGACGAGATGGAAGCGCTCTGGCAGCAAGCCAAAAGCGCCAGGTAATCAGCCGGTTAGCTGCCGTTCTTACGATGCAGGCGGCTCTCGATCTCCTGCCGGGCGCTGTGCGTGGCCGTGAGCGAGAGAGTGACGCTGCCGTCCTCATTGTCGGTGCGCGAAACGATGTCGCCATTGCGGTACAGCCAGTCGACCTGGCCGAGCTGGGCCGGGCTCAACGTCACCGTCATCGTTTCCAGCTCGCCCGACACGCGCGTCTCGATGAGCGCCTTCAGCGTGTCCAGTCCCTCGCCGGTCACCGCCGAAATCGCGATCGGCGGCGACTTGCCGCTCGCGCCCTCCGCAAGCAGCCGCTCGCGATTGCCTTCGTCGAGCAGGTCGATCTTGTTCCAGACCTCGATCACGCGGTTCGTGTCGGCGGCGTCGACGCCGAGATCGGCAAGGATGCGTTCGACATCCTCAGCCTGGGCCGCCGTGTCCGGATCGGAGATGTCGCGCAGATGCAGCACCAGATCGGCCTCGACCACCTCTTCCAGCGTCGCCCGGAAGGCGGCCACCAGATGCGTCGGCAGGTCGGAGATGAAGCCGACCGTATCCGACAGGATGATCGGCGTGCCGTGCGGCAGCCGCACGCGCCGCAAGGTGGGGTCGAGCGTGGCGAACAGCATGTCCTCGGCCAGCACCCCTGCCCCGGTCAGCCGGTTGAACAGCGTCGACTTGCCGGCATTGGTGTAGCCGACGATCGCCACCACCGGAAAAGGCACCTTCTTGCGCTTGGCGCGGTGCAGGTCGCGCG
>NZ_RZRX01000332.1:0-5553 GCF_003997405.1 Mesorhizobium sp. M2A.F.Ca.ET.042.01.1.1 | reverse complement strand
GAGCGGGCCGGATTTCGGCTGCCGACTTGTCGATGCCGGTGGCGACGACCGACACGCGGATCACGCCTTCCAGTTCCTCGTCGAAGGTGGCGCCCAGGATGATGTTGGCGTCCTGGTCGACCTCCTCGCGGATGCGGGTCGCGGCCTCGTCCACCTCGAACAGCGTGAGGTCGCGGCCGCCGGTGATCGAGATCAGCAGGCCCTTGGCGCCCTTCATCGAGGTCTCGTCGAGCAGCGGGTTGGCGATCGCGGCTTCGGCAGCGGCCATCGCGCGGCCCTCGCCTGAAGCTTCGCCGGTGCCCATCATCGCCTTGCCCATCTCGCGCATGACCGAGCGGACGTCGGCGAAGTCGAGATTGATGAGGCCTTCCTTGACCATCAGGTCGGTGATGCAGGCGACGCCCGAGTAGAGCACCTGGTCGGCCATGGCGAAGGCATCGGCGAAGGTGGTCTTGTCATTGGCCAGCCGGAACAGGTTCTGGTTGGGGATGACGATCAGGGTGTCGACGCATTTCTGCAGCTCCTCGATGCCCATGTCGGCCGTCTTCATGCGGCGCTGGCCCTCGAAGTGGAACGGCTTGGTGACGACGCCGACGGTGAGGATGCCCTTCTCGCGCGCCGCGCGGGCAACCACCGGAGCGGCGCCCGTGCCGGTGCCGCCACCCATGCCGGCGGTGACGAAGCACATATGCGTGTTGGAGAGGTGATCGATGATCTCGTCGATGCACTCTTCCGCCGCCGCGCGGCCGACTTCCGGCTGAGAGCCGGCGCCGAGGCCTTCGGTGACATGCGCGCCAAGTTGGATCAGCCGCTCGGCCTTCGACATGGTCAGCGCCTGGGCGTCGGTGTTGGCCACCACGAACTCGACGCCGCGCAAGCCGGCGGTGATCATGTTGTTGACGGCATTGCCGCCGCCGCCGCCGACACCGAACACGGTGATGCGGGGCTTGAGCTCGGTGATGTCCGGCTTTTGCAGATTGATGGTCATTGTCTCCGTCCTTTGCCTTTCCCGCCGCCTCGCCGCTGCGGCCGCCTATGGGGCTGTCCCCGTCAAATTAAAAACTGTCTCTCAACCACTGACTCATGCGATGCAGTCTTCCGCCCGTTCCGGTCATCCTGAAACCGGAAAGTCCTTTCGCCGAATGGCTCTCGAAGCTCGCCATCTGCGGGTAGATCATCAATCCGACCGGGGTCGAGAACGCCGGTCCCTTCGCCGCCTCCGGCAGGCCCGCCACGCCGAGCGGGCGGCCGATGCGCACATTGCGCCCGAGAATGCGGCGCGCCGCTTCCGGCAGGCCGGCGAGCTGGCTGGCGCCCCCGGTGAGCACGACGCGTTTTCCCACGGCATTGCCGTAGCCGGACTTGTTGAGCCGGTCGCGCAAAAGCTCGAGCGTCTCGTCGATGCGCGCACGGATGATGCGCGTCATCACCGAGCGCGGTATCTGCGACGGCACATCGCCTTCCTCGCCGATCGGCTGGATCGAGACGAGGTCGCGGTCGTCGGCGCTTCCAGGCAGCGCCGAGCCATGCATCACCTTCAGCCGCTCCGCGGCATCGAGCGAAGTCGACAGGCCCTTGGCCATGTCGATCGTCACATGGTTACCGCCGATGGCAATGGCGTCGCCATGGATGAACTTGCCTTCCGAGAAGACCGAGATCGTCGTCGTGCCGCCGCCCATATCGATGCAGGCGGCGCCCATTTCGAGTTCGTCGTCGACCAGCGAGGCAAGCCCGCTGGCATAGGGCGTCGCCACCATGCGCTCGACCGACAGATGCGAGCGGTTGATGCAAAGCTCGAGATTGCGCATCGGCGCCGCGTCGCCTGTCAGCACATGCATGTCGACGCCGAGCGCATCGCCCACCATGCCGCGCGGGTCGCGCACGCCGCGCTCGCCGTCGAGCGAGAAGCCGACCGGCAGCGAATGGATCACTTCGCGCTCGGCCCTCAGCGCCTGCTTGGCGCCGGCGGCGAGGACGCGTTTGATGTCGCTTTCCTCGACCTGATGACCACCGAGATTGATCGTCGCCGAAAAGGCTTCGCTCTTCAGCCGGCCCGCCGTCATGTTGACGATGAGGGAATCGACCGTGAGCCCGGCCATGCGCTCTGCGGCGTCGACGGCAAGCCGGATGGCATGCTCGGCGCGATCGAGGTCCACCACGACGCCGGACTTCACGCCCTGCGATTTCTGGTGGCCGATGCCGATCACCTGGATACGATGCGAACGTCCGCGCAAAAGCTTGCCGTCCTCGTTGGGCTTGAGCTTCGCCACCACGCAGCAAACCTTGCTGGAGCCGACGTCGAGCACCGTGAGTATGCCCGACCGGCTGGTCGGGGAGCCGCATGTCGACGGCGGCGATGTCGCGCGTCAAAAGCCCGTTGTCATGGTCGATCTTGACGAGTTCGGCGATCGCCTGGTCCTCGTCGTCTTCCGGCAGCTTGATCGTGATGCCGTTCTCAAGCCTCAGGTCCCAGCGGCGCTCGCCGACACGGATATAACCTTTGACCCGCGCCGCGAGCTCGGGATAGCGCTCGATCTTAGCGAGGAAGGCCGGCGCTATCGCCGGCGCGCCGGTGCCAATGATCAGCGGCAGCAGCGCCTGCTTGCCGCCCGAGAACGGCGCGATCACCTCGCCGGACCGCTCGATCACCGAAACCGATGCGCCCTGCTGCCAGAGCGCGAAGGGCTCGCGCTCCTCGATGCGCACTTCCAGCGTATGAGGGTAGATCTTGCGCACCGCCGCGCTCTCGACCCAGGGCAGCGTCGCGATGCGCTGGCGCGCAGCCTCGGCATCGAAGCCGATCAGCGACGTCCAGCCGTCGAGGCCGAGCCGGTCGAGCACGTCGATCTCGGATGTCTGACGGTTGCCGACCACCTTGATCTGGTCGACGGCAAAGCCGGTGCGGGCCGTGATGCCCTGCACGACGCTGTCGGAGTAGCCGCCAAGAAAAGCGCCATAGGCGCTGCTCGACGCGATGAGCGCGGCGGAAAGGATCGCCGCCGAAAAGCGCGGCGCCTCATACTCGCCGCCGCACAGGCGCGCCAGCACGCGCACCGGCCGGCGAAGCTGACGCGGCAAGACGAAACGGTCGAATGACAGCGGCACGCCGAACAGCGCGGGACCAGCCGCGTTGCCGCCATTACCCTGTCCCCACCTCAACGCAGACACGAAGCGTCCTCCACCATCCAACTCAACAAATCGCCGAACGAATGTCCCGCTTGCGTGGCGATTTCGGGCACCAGAGACGTCGGCGTCATGCCCGGCTGAGTGTTGACCTCGAGCCAGACAACCTCGCCGTTTTCGGAGTGACGGTCGTCGTAACGGAAATCCGATCGGGAGACGCCCCGGCAACCAATGGCAAGATGAGCCTTGAGGGCCAGTGTCTGTATTTTTTGGTAAATATTCGGTGAAATTTTTGCAGGGATTTCGTGTTTTGATCCGCCGGGCACGTATTTTGAGTCGTAGTCGTAGAAGGAATGCCCGGTCGGAATGATCTCGCAGACGCCGAGCGCCACATCGCCCATCACCGCGCAGGTCAGTTCGCGCTCATGGACGTAGCGCTCGACCATGACGGTCTCGCCATATTGCCACTCGGTCGAGCCGATCACCTGCGGCGGATGCGACTGCCCTTCATGCACGATGACAACGCCGAAGCTCGATCCCTCATTGACCGGCTTGACCACGTAAGGCGGCTTCATCGGATGCGCCTCCTTGACGGCGAAGCGATTGACCACCTTGGATTCCGCGACCGGAATGCCGGCCGCCTTGGCAACCTTCTTGGCCTGCTCCTTGTTCATGGCCAGCGCCGAAGCGAGCACGCCCGAATGGGTGTAGGGAATTGCGAGATATTCGAGAATTCCCTGGATGGTGCCGTCCTCGCCGAACGGGCCATGCAGCGCATTGAAGGCGACGTCAGGCTTGAGCTCGGCAAGCACGGACCCGACATCGCGCGAAACGTCGACGCGGGTAACCTGGTAGCCTTCAGTCTCGAGCGCATCAGCACACGCCTTCCCCGAGGACAGAGACACGGGCCGCTCCGAGGAGAATCCACCGAGGAGAACAGCCACATGCTTCTTCTTCATTTCCCGTCATCCCCTCTCACGCCGGGCCTGCAACCGATATTCCCGCACCGCATTCCCGAGCATTGAGTCCGAGTCTTCCGGCAGGTTGCCCCCCCAGACGGAAAACGCGGCTGAACGCGTCGAACGACTCAAATCAGGAAACGCTTCAGGGCAGAGAATCAGAGAGTTGATTCGCTGGCAAGTGCCTATGATTCCGAGAGATTCACTTTCCGCGAAAACAGCCGATAAAAGTGTGTTGTTGAGTCTTTACAGCAACGGTTGGCGCCGCGGCGAGGCGCCGAAGTTCAAGTACTACTTGAACTTAACGAGGCCGCTGAGGTGTGTTTCAGGTCAGGCCGATCCGGAGTCGAAGACGGGCGCGAAGCGACCAAACAAGGTGGCATCCGAGAACCGGAGCGGAGCGTACTAAAGTACGTGAGCACTGGAAGCGCAGGAAGCCACCGTTTGCAGGCCGGCCTCACCTGAATATCAACGCACCTCAAAGGAGCTGCCCGAGGAACTCCTGCACCTCATGACCGGGCCGGAAATTGCCGAGGCGCTTGATCTCCCAGTGCAGCCGGATGCCGGAATTCTCGAGCACGCGCGCGCGCACCGTCTCGCCAAGATATTCGAGGTCATAGCCGGTCGCGGTGCCGGTGTTGATCATGAAGTTGCAATGCATCGGCGACATCTGCGCGCCGCCGATCATCAGCCCGCGGCAGCCGGCCTTGTCGATCTCCTTCCACGCCGAGGTGCCTTCCGGATTCTTGAAGGTCGAGCCGCCGGTTTTCTCGCGGATCGGCTGCACCGTCTCGCGATGGTTCTGCACAGCATCCATCGCCGCCTTGATCGCCGCCTTGTCTTCCGGAAACCCTTCGAAAATGGCGGAGGTGAAGATCAGTCCGGCGGGCGCGGACGAGTGGCGGTAGGCATAACCCATATCGGCATTGCTGAGCGTGTGGAGATTGCCCTTGCGATCCAGCGCCGTCACCTCGACGACCCGTTCCCGGGTCTCCACACCGTTGGCGCCGGCATTCATCCTGAGCGCGCCGCCAATGGCGCCGGGGATGCCGTGGTAGAAATGGAAGCCGCCGATGCCGGCTTCATACGCCACGGCGGCGACACGCTTGTCAGGTGTTGCAGCACCCGCCTTGATCGTGGTCGGTCCGGTGGCCTCGGCCTCGCCGAAGCCCTTGGCAGAGAGCCTGACGACGAAACCGGGAATGCCGCCGTCGCGCACCAGGAGGTTCGAGCCGACGCCGACCACCATGACCGGCACCTCTTCCGGCACGGCGCGCAGGAAGGCGGCGAGGTCTTCCTCGTCGGCCGGCTGGAACAGCGCCTCCGCCAAGCCGCCGGCGCGGAACCAGGTGATCTTGTCCATCTCGGCGTTCGGCGTGATGCGGCCGCGCAGGCCCGAAAGCTTGTCGCCGAGCTTGTCGATGAGATCCTGGCCGCGCATCATGAGGGCGTCCCGCCAAGTTCCTTGGGC
>NZ_RZRX01000331.1:0-5577 GCF_003997405.1 Mesorhizobium sp. M2A.F.Ca.ET.042.01.1.1 | reverse complement strand
TCCAAGGACGGTCCGACCGTTCAGGCGTCGATACAAATGGTCACGTTCCAGGGCGACCACGTTCAATACGAAGCAATGTTAGACGGGGGAAAGCGACTGCTTTTTCAAGAGCGCCGTGACGGGCACGCGGACCTGCTTCGACCTGGAGATACCGTCACGCTGCAATTCCGCCCGGAGGACGTTGTTCCCGTCAGCTAGTCGGGAACCATGGGGAACAAAAAAGGAGGAAGTACATGAAAACTATAGCTCGACTAACCACGGCCATGGTCGTTTTGGCGCTGGTCACAGCTGCATCTGCCGACGAAAAAGAAGTGACCTACGCCAATTCAGGTGGCGTGGTTAAGGACGCCAACGAAAAGTTCTTCATAGCTCCGTTCGAAAAGGAAACGGGCATAAAGGTGAAGTATGTCACCACGGACGACAGGCTGTCTTCGCTCGAGGCAATGCAAAAGATTGGCAAGGTGCTTTGGGACCTTGACGATCTGTCAGGTCCTGATTTCCCACTCGCTGTCAAACGCGGTCTTCTAGAGAAACTCGACTATAACGTCATTGACCCCGACAACAAACTGCCCGCTGACGCAAAACAGGAATACGGCGTCATCTATGCAACCTATTCCGATGTTCTGCTGCAACGGCTGGACAAGAACCCATCTGGCAAAAAGATGACCAGTTGGGCAGACTTTTGGGACATGAACGACTTTCCGGGTCCACGATCCCTTCACAAATCAGCTCAGGGCAACCTTGAATTCGCTCTGCTCGCCGATGGCGTGGAGCCCTCCAAACTCTACGAGGTCCTCGGCACCAAGGAGGGTCTCGACCGGGCATTCGGAAAGCTCGACCAAATCAAGCCGTATATCCATGTTTGGTGGGAGTCCGCGGCACAGTCGGTGCAACTGCTTGCCGACGGGGAGGTGTTTTATTCAACGAGCTACAACGGTCGAGTGCAGAAGCTGAACCAGAGCGGCGTACCCGTGGAGATCGTCTGGAATGGCGGCGCGCTGCATTTCTCCATGCTCAGCATTCCCAAGGGCGCGCCCAATATCTCCGACGCCCTCGCTTACATCAAATTTCGGACACAGCGTGTGGACCTCAATAAGGATTATCTGAAAATCCTGCCCTATCCTGGCTACACGCCCGGGCTCTTCGATGGCATGGCACCGGAGTTGGTGAAGACCATGCCAACTTATCCTGAGCATGAGGCCCTTCAGTTCAAATCAAATGACGAATGGTGGTCACTCCATCAGGAACTCGAAGAGCGATTCGCGAGGTGGCTGCTCCAATAATGCGGTTGTCAATGGGGCAGTCAACTCACCTTGACTGCCCTCTTGTCTAAGTTGACCAGGGGAACTCTGCCTTGCGCCGTCTGATGCTTTTCCTACCTGCCATCGCGCTGCTGGCGGCGTTCGTGATATTGCCGGCGTTCGGCGTTATGAGCATGAGTTTGTTCGACCCCGACTTTTCGTTCAAGCATTTCGAGCGGTTTTTTACGCTCGGAGCCTATCTAACGCTTCTGCTGAACACGCTCGAAACCTCGCTGATCGTTGCCCTCACCACAGCGCTGGTGGGTTACCCGATCTCATACTTCATTTACCTTCAAAAAGGCAAAGTGCAACGTTTGCTGCTCTTTCTCATCCTGATCCCGTTTTGGATGTCGGTGCTTGTCCGCACCTTCGCGTGGATGGTCCTGCTTGGTAGAGAAGGCCTGGTCAACTGGCTGGCGCAGTGGAGCGGCCTAACAAGTCGGCCGATCCAGTTGTTGTTCACGCCGGAAGCAGTGGTGCTGGCGATGGTGCAGATTCTGTTGCCGGTTCAAATCTTCATCTGCTTTTCCGCCATGTCTGAAATTGACGTCGATCTATTGCGGGCAGCGCGTATCTTGGGAGCTAAACCGAGGCAGGCCGTATTGCGAGTTTTTGTTCCGCTCAGCCTGGAAGGTGCGCTCACGGGGACCATCATTACTTTCATGCTGTCGATGGGCTTTTTTATTACCCCCGCACTCCTCGGCGGGCCTAAAGACCAGTTGATCGGCAACCTCGTAACCACGCAGGTGGAACAAGTCAATTGGGCTTTTGCTGCTGCGGTTTCATTTATCTTGTTGGTTACAACGTTGGTGGCTATCGGATTGCTGCGCACGGGCGGGCAATTCATCATTCGACGCATGGTGTATGGGAGTGCGCGTTAATGGACAGCAACAAAGCCTCGACGGCACTGAGAATATATTTCTGGATCGGCATACTGTATTTGCTTTTCCCCATCGTAATCGTGCTTCCGGCTTCGTTCAGCGCATCGCCGTTCCTGCATTTTCCTCCGACCAAGATCGGGCTGGATTGGTATCGCGCGTACTTCTTTGACTCGAGTTGGCTCGCCGCGACGATGCTGTCGTTGAGGGTTGGTCTGTTGGCCTCGCTGATTGCAACCGTGACCGGTACGCTGGCAGCGGTAGGCATCGCCAAAAGTTCACAAAGGCTGCGAACCCCCTTGATCTTCATGGCGACCTTTCCCATGGTCCTTCCCCAGATTTTCATTGCCCTGGGTGTTTTTATTCTGGCCTTGCAGTTCGGGGCGACCGATAACGCGTATGTATTGGCGCTCGCACATGCAGCTGTGGGCGTTCCGTTGGTGGTGCTGATTGTCAACTCCTCAATGAAGCAAATCAGTCCGACCTTGGAACGAGCAGCTCGCGTACTCGGCGCAGGGCCCCTTAATGCGTTTCGAGTGGCAACTCTTCCAAGGCTGAAGCCTGCCATTGTTGCTTCGACAATTTTTTCTTTCTTCGCCAGCTTCGATGACCTGGTGATTTCACTGTTTTTGATGAGTGGCCAGGAGACACTGCCGATGCGGATCTGGGCCGACCTGAAGCTCGAATTCAGCCCAACCGTCGCAGCGGTTTCTTCGCTGCTGATTGTAGCAACGAGCGCATCTATGTGGTTCGCAGAAATGCTGCGACGCAAAGCGATCGCTTAACTCACAACATAACACTGAATGAGTGAGGACTTCTGCATGACGATGATCTACGAAGGCGTTTTTGAACGAACACTGGATCAACTCGTTGCTCTTTATGCAGAATCAAGAGGATCTAGGATCGAAGCGTGGACATTCGACGATGAACCAAGCCGGCGAGCAGCTGAGTTCAAGCTTGCTGCACTCGGTGTCGAAGCGCGTTTTCGTTCTGCGTATAAGCCACTAATCCACTTCTTTCTCGAAGAAGTGGATATTGGTTCGCTTGTTGCCATTCACGTGGTCCACCCGACGCATCCCACTTGCCACGTGGATCGTTTTCGAATCGAGGCTTATCCACTGGCGGCTCTGGTGGGCGATGTGACGCTGACATTCGAGGCTGGAACTCAGGACGAGCTGTTCTATCAGGTTAAGCTCAGACAAAAAGACGGTAACACCAGCGTACATTCCGTCTTCGCGCCCAATCGACTACACGTGGACTTTGTCGGCATCAGTCATGTATCTCCTACGGGTTGGATCAGGATTGGCGACATCGAACCTGGGGAGCGGCTGCAAACCGACTACGAGGCGTTATTCGAGACTGCGGTGCACGCGGTCGCCGCATATGAATGGGGCGGCGAGGAGCCCTATTTCGAGGAATTGAACATCGCCGTTGCTCTCCCAAGCAACGATCGGAAGCTGATGGTAGGCGAAGAAACGATTTCCTTGCGAGAGGCAATGCATGAGGATCTCTATTTCTCGATACTCGAGGTATTTCACAAAAGGTCGGGTCTGCAGTTGAGAGATTGGCGAGGACAACCGGGTCAGATCGTTCCGGAAATCCGTTACACTGATGCGGCGCCGGCGCTGCGAATTGAGACGCGGCTTTTGACACAAACTGAAGCCGAGTGCGAATCCGCGACTCTCAAGCACGCGGAGGCGCCAATCTCCGCCGAACAGGTCAGAGCGGAACTGTTCGAGATCGGTGGGGAGGCTTTCGAAGCATGTTCACGGTCCGGCCGGCGGGTCATGGCGCGCTATCGCAAGGGCACCGATCGTGCCGTGATGATAAGTAGCGGGCGGCACGCGAACGAGACGACGGGGATCGTTGGCGCGCTAAGAGCTGCGCGCGAGCTTGCAACGCGCCCGCATGCTCACTTCGTTGTCTCACCCCTGGAAAATCCGGACGGATATCAGATCCACTGGCGACTTCGCACAGACAACCCGTGTCACCTTCACCACGCCGCTCGCTACACCGCGTTGGGTGACGACTTGGCAAAGCGCACGACGGAGCCCTTGTTCGAGAAAGCGATCCGCAAGGAAGCCGAGCGTCTAAGCGCGGCAAAGCTTCATTTGGATCTACACGGCTATCCGTCCCATGAATGGACCCAGCCGCTGTCTGGCTATTTGCCGCAGGCATTCGGGAAATGGGCGATTCCGATGGGCTTCTGTCTTCTATTGTATCACCATTCCGCCTGGGCAGACACAGCGCAGCATCTTATTGACAGAGTTACAGAGCGCCTCGCTCGCCTGCCGGGCTTGCTCGACCGAAATGCGGCGCAGATTGAGCTATTCGAAAGTCATTGTGGCGAGACCGACCTCCAGATGATCAATGGGATCCCTTGCCTTGTCTCTGCCGATGCTCATACCCAGTCGGTCCCTATGGTCTTTGTCAGCGAGTACCCTGACGAAACAATTTACGGCCGCGCATTCAATGATGCTCACGATGTTCAAACCGAATTTGTCTTAGCGGCTTACGACGCTTACCAAGAAATTCAATGTGACTTGGAACTGAGCTGACTGAACTATCGTGGATTATCGGCACTGCGAAGCGCTCATTAGTACGGCACCAGTCGTTAGGACATAGCACGCCCCCGGGGGTACACATGTCATGATTCAAACTGTAACAGGGCCAATATCTGCGGACGGTTTGGGTCGTACGCTGATGCACGAGCATCTTTTCATCGCTTTCCCCGGGGCTTGGTTTGATCCATTTGCCACATTTGACCGCACCGCATTGGTCGATGAGGCGGTTCGGCGATTGGTGAAGCTGCGCGTAGAGTATGGGGTACGGACATTCGTTGACCCCTGCCCAATCGAGCTCGGCCGTGATGTTCTCCTGATGAAGGAGGTCTCTGAAAGATCCGGCATGCAAATAATTTGCACGACTGGATTTTACTACCAGGAAAGAGGACTGCCGGCCTACTGGCAAGCCCGTACCGTCGATGAGATCGCCGAACTTTACATTCGCGAAATCAGTCACGGGATCGGCGACACCGACGTCAAAGCCGGCGCCATCAAAGTCTCAACGGGCGCTCCGGGTATTACAGAACAGGAGAGGAAGTTTGTCGCCGCTGCTTCCATCGCCCAAAAAATGACAGGGGTACCGATCATAACGCACACCACGAAAGGTTGTGCGGGGCCAGAACAGCAGGAGCTGTTTGCGGCCGGTGGTGTTTCCGCCCATCGCTGCTTGATTGGCCATTGCTGTGCCAACCCAGATCACGCTTACCATAGGCGCATTGTAGAAGGAGGCTCCTACATAGGATTCGATCAAGTTGGATATAATCATATCCTACTGGACGACGTCCGGGCCGACAACGTGGCAAAGCTCGTGCGAGATGGCTTTCGTGCGCAGAT
>NZ_RZRX01000330.1:0-5611 GCF_003997405.1 Mesorhizobium sp. M2A.F.Ca.ET.042.01.1.1 | reverse complement strand
GGCCTTGGCTGACGCATCAGGAAACCACCATCGCCGGGCGCTGGGCGAAGCTGGTGCGCGTCTCCTTCGCCGGCGAGCTCGGCTGGGAAATCCACACCAAGGTTGCCGATACGTTGGCGGTCTTCGACGCCGTCTGGGCCGCCGGCCAGAAGCACGGCCTGAAACCCTTCGGCATGTACGCGCTGGATTCGCTGCGCCTGGAAAAAGGCTACCGCACCTGGAAGGGCGATCTGTCGACCGACTATTCGATCCTGCAGGGCGGGCTGGAGCGCTTCGTCAAATGGGACAAGCCCGATTTCCGCGGCAAGGCGGCCTTGCTCAATGAGAAACAGCAGGGCGTGAAGAAGCGCTTCGTCACGCTGGTCGTCGAGAACCCCGGCGACTGCGACGCGCCCTACATGTCGACGCTCTGGCATGATGGCAAGATCGTCGGCGAGACGACCTCAGGCGGCTGGGGCCACCGCGTCGGCAAGTCGATCGCGCTCGGCATGCTGCGCACCGACCTGACCGAGCCGGGCACGGCGGTCGAAGTCGAGATCTTTGGCGATCGCTTCAAAGCCATCGTGCAGAAGGACGAGCCGCTATGGGATCCGAAGAACGAGAGATTGCGCGCATGACTTCCGTCATCCTCACCGATGGCGGCATGGGTCAGGAACTGGTCCGGCGCAGCAAATCCGAGCCGACGCCGCTTTGGTCGGCCAGGGTGCTGATCGACGAGCCGGATCTGGTCCGCGACCTGCATGTCGAATTCATCAAGGCAGGTGCGCGCGTCATCACCATCAACACCTATGCGGCAACGCCGGAGCGCCTGGCGCGCGAGGGCGCGGAGGACCTGTTCCGGCCTTTGCAGAAGCGCGGCATCCAACTGGCGACGCAGGCTCGCGACGAAGCGGGCGACACTGCGATCGCCGGTTGCTTGTCGCCTCTCTTCGGCAGCTACGCACCGGCTCTGACCATCTCTTTCGAAGAGACGCTCGACATCTATCGCCGCATCGTCGCCGAACAGGCGGACGGCGTTGACCTGTTTCTCTGCGAGACGATGGCCTCAGCAGAGGAGGCACGCGCGGCCGTCACCGCGGCCTCGGAAAGCGGCAAGCCTGTATGGGTGTCCTGGACGCTCTCCGACCATGGCGCACCGCGCCTGCGCAGCGGCGAAACGATCGCTGCGGCTTCAGCCGCGCTCGGCGACCTGTCGGTCGCCGCCAGGCTGATCAATTGCTGTCGGCCGGAAGCAGTGACCGCCGCAATGTCCGAACTGATCGCGCTTGGCGGGCCTGTCGGCGCCTATGCCAATGGCTTCACCTCGGTCGAAGCGCTGAAACATGGCGGCACGGTCGATGTGCTGCACGCCCGCCACGACCTCGACCCGCAGGCCTATGCCGACCAGGCGATTGGCTGGGTCGAAGCCGGCGCCGGCATCGTCGGCGGCTGCTGCGAGGTTGGCCCGACTCATATCGCTGCATTGCGCGACCGGCTCGAACAGGCCGGCCATCGGATTTCGGGAGTTTCCTGATGCCAAGACCATCGAAGCGCATTACCGCTATCGTTCCGTCGGGCAAGGACGGCTGGGAGGTCCATTCGGCCGCCTGGGCCCGCCAGCAGGCCGGCGAGGACATCATCATGCTGTCGGTCGGCGACCACGACTTCGACACGCCCTCGCAAACGATCGAAGCCTGTGTCAACGCCGTGCGTGGCAGCAATCATAACTATACGCCGCTGCCCGGCCTGCCGCGCCTGCGCAAGGCAATGGCGGCGGCATCCACCGCCTGCACCGGCATCGAGACGGAGCCGGACGAGATCATCGCCACCCAAGGCGGCCAGGCAGCACTTTACGCCGCTGTGCAGACCGTGCTGGATCCTGGCGACCACGCCATCGTTGTTGCGCCTTATTACGCCACCTACCCCAACACCTTCAGCGCCGCCGGCGCGACCTTCACCGTGGTCGAGACGCCAGCGGAGGATGGGTTCCAGCCCCGTGCGGACATGATCCGCGCCGCGCTGAAGCCCAACACCCGCGCCATCCTGATCAACACGCCGAACAACCCGACCGGTGCTGTCTATTCGCGCGAGCGGCTGGAAGAACTCGCCGAAATCTGCAAGGAGCACGATCTCTGGCTGCTGTCCGACGAGGTCTACTGGACGCTCGGTGGCGGCGAGCACATCTCGCCGCGCTCGCTGCCCGGCATGGCCGAGCGCACGCTGGTCATCAACTCGATGTCGAAAAGCCACGGCATGACGGGATGGCGCATGGGCTGGCTGACCGGCCCGACAGAGATGATCCGGCTGCTCACCGATCTCAACCTCGTGACGACCTACGGCCTGCCGGCCTTCATCTCGATCGCCTGCGCCGAAGCGCTCGAGAACCACTATGGCGTGAAAGAGATCGCCGAGCGCTACGCGACGCGCCGCGCCCTGATGCTGGAGGCTGTGCGCGGCATGAACGACGTCACCGTGCACGGCTCGGAAGGCGGCATGTATGTCATGCTCGATATCTCCGCCATCGAGCCCGACGACGAGAAATTCGCCTGGGGCCTGCTCGACAAGGAGAAGGTCGGCGTCATGCCCGGGTCGAGCTTCGGCGAAGCCGCCGCCGGGCACATCCGCATCAGCCTCTGCCAGCCCGAGCCCATCCTCAAGGAAGCCGCGCTTCGCCTGCGCCGCTTCGCCTCCAACTATCGCCGCGAGGCCGCATGACCAAGACTGTTCCGACAAAAGCCCGCGCCGTCATCATCGGCGGCGGCGTCTCCGGCTGCTCGGTCGCCTATCATCTGGCCAAGCTCGGCTGGACCGACATCGTGCTCCTGGAGCGCAAGCAGCTCACCTCAGGCACCACCTGGCATGCGGCCGGCCTGATCGGCCAGCTGCGCGCCTCGCAGAACATGACGCGGCTGGCGAAATACTCGGCCGACCTCTACGTCCAGCTGGAGGCCGAGACCGATGTCGGCACTGGCATGCGCCAGGTCGGCTCGATCACCGTCGCGCTGACCGAAGAGCGCAAGCACGAGATCTATCGGCAGGCCTCGCTTGCCCGCGCCTTCGACGTCGACGTGCGCGAGATTTCGCCGAGCGAGGTCAAGGAGATGTACCCGCATATCAATGTCTCGGACGTGGTCGGCGCGGTGCATCTGCCGCTCGACGGCCAGTGCGACCCGGCCAACATCGCCATGGCGCTGGCCAAGGGCGCGCGCCAGCGCGGCGCGACAATCATCGAGAACGTCAAGGTCACCAAGGTTCACACGAAGAATGGTCGCGTCTCCGGGGTCTCCTGGGCGCAGGGCGAGGATCAGGGCACGATCGAGACCGACATCGTCGTCAACTGCGCCGGCATGTGGGCGCGCGAGTTGGGACGGCAGAACGGCGTCACCATCCCGCTGCATGCCTGCGAGCATTTCTATCTCGTCACCGAGCCGATCCCCGGCCTCTCCCGTCTTCCGGTGCTGCGCGTGCCGGATGAATGCGCCTACTACAAGGAGGACGCCGGCAAGATGATGCTCGGCGCCTTCGAGCCGGTCGCAAAACCCTGGGGCATGAACGGCATCCGCGAGGATTTCTGCTTCGACCAGCTGCCCGAGGACATGGATCATTTCGAGCCGATCCTCGAAATGGGAGTCAACCGCATGCCGATGCTGGGCACCGCCGGCATCCATACCTTCTTCAACGGCCCCGAGAGTTTCACGCCCGACGATCGCTACTATCTCGGCGAAGCGCCGGAACTTGCCGGTTACTGGATGGCGACCGGCTACAATTCGATCGGCATCGTGTCGTCCGGCGGCGCCGGCATGGCGCTGGCACAATGGATCAACGACGGCGAGGCGCCCTTCGATCTCTGGGAGGTCGACATCCGCCGCGCCCAGCCCTTCCAGAAGAACCGCCGCTATCTCAAGGAGCGGGTGTCCGAAACGCTCGGCCTGCTCTATGCCGACCATTTCCCCTACCGCCAGATGGCGACCTCGCGCGGCGTGCGGCGGTCGCCGCTGCACGAGCACCTCAAGGCCCGAGGCGCCGTCTTCGGCGAAGTCGCCGGCTGGGAGCGCGCCAACTGGTTCGCACGTGACGGCCAGGAACGCGAATACCGTTATTCCTGGAAGCGGCAGAACTGGTTCGACAACCAGCGCGAGGAGCACCTCGCCGTGCGCAACGGCGTCGGCCTGTTCGACATGACCTCCTTCGGCAAGATTCGTGTGGAGGGCCGCGACGCCTGCGCCTTCCTGCAAAGGCTCTGCGCCAACGACATGGACGTGGCGCCAGGCAGGATCGTCTACACCCAGATGCTCAACCAGCGCGGCGGCATCGAGAGCGACCTCACCGTGACGCGGCTGTCGGAGACGGCCTATTTCCTGGTCGTGCCGGGCGCCACGTTGCGGCGCGACCTTGCCTGGCTGAGAAAGCATGTCGCCGACGAGTTCGTCGTCATCACCGACGTGACCGCCGCCGAAGCCGTGATCTGCGTCATGGGGCCGGAGGCGAGAAAGCTGATCCAGAACGTCAGCCCGAACGATTTCTCCAACGAGGTCAATCCGTTCGGCACCTTCCAGGAGATCGAGATCGGCATGGGGCTGGCCCGCGCCCACCGCGTCACCTATGTCGGCGAGCTTGGCTGGGAACTCTATGTCTCGACCGAGCAGGCCGCCCATGTCTTCGAGGCGATCGCTGAAGCCGGCGCCGATGTCGGCCTGAAGCTCTGCGGTCTGCATACGCTGGATTCCTGCCGCATCGAAAAGGCCTTCCGCCATTTCGGCCACGACATCACCGACGAGGACAATGTGTTGGAGGCCGGCCTGGGCTTCGCGGTGAAAACCAGCAAAGCCGGCTTCATCGGCCGCGATGCCGTGCTCAGGAAGAAGGAAGCCGGCCTGTCACGCCGGCTGGTGCAGTTCCGCCTGAAGGATCCTCAGCCCCTTCTGTTCCACAACGAGGCCATTCTGCGCGACGGCCGGATCGTCGGCCCGATCACCTCAGGCAATTACGGCCACCATCTCGGCGGCGCGATCGGGCTTGGCTACGTGCCGTGCGAGGGCGAGAGCGAGGCGGATGTGCTGGGTTCTTCCTACGAGGTGGAGATCGCAGGAGAACGCTTCGCGGCGGAGGCATCGCTGAAGCCGATGTATGATCCGAAAGCGGAACGGGTGAAGATGTAGCGCGGCGTCTCCTTCTCCCCTTGTGAGGGCTTTGCACGGAACTGAGTTGGTGATTCTGTAGGTCAGGAATGAAGGGGAGATGATTCGGATGGTCGATCGCGTGCTTGGACAACTGAGCCTTGCGGATGGGCTGGTGTGGTCGGATGTGACGGAGCTTGACCAGATCGCGCGAGTGATCGACTGGGTGCCGATCAAGGCGCTTCTTGGTCAGCGCAGCGGACCAGGACGGGGACCGGCTGATGCACAGAGCCAACAAGCACCATCCGCTGACACCGCGTCAGAAGCAGCGCAACCGGCTGATCTCGAAGGTGCGGGCGGCAGTGGAGCGGCCGTTTGCAGTGTTCAGACAGCGCTACGGCATGCGGCGACTGCGCTTCTTCAACCTTGCGACCAACCGGACGCAGTGCATGCTTGCCGGCTGCGGCTACAATCTGCAAAGAGCGGCCGCAGTCCTCTTCCCAAAGAGGAAGCCG
>NZ_RZRX01000032.1:0-36484 GCF_003997405.1 Mesorhizobium sp. M2A.F.Ca.ET.042.01.1.1 | reverse complement strand
CTTCCCTACAATTCTATTCAAATGCCAGCGCCGATTTTTGCTTCGCGGTAAAGCGACTCGACGATGTTGGCCGCCAAGGCGGGGCAATAAGGAGAAGCTAATGAAAAGCGACTTTGCCGCCGCCCACCTGCACCTCGACCGGGCGTGCCATTACCTGCGTGGCGATGATGAAACGAGCCGCGCGGCGCTTCAGGCACTCGACCTTGTGATCGACGCGGTGGCGGCAGCCCAGCATGCCAGGCCGGTGGCCGACGTGCTGCCCTTTCCGCGGCGCGCGAATGGCGGCGTTCCGCCGCTTGCATCCTGACTTATCCGCCTGAAAAGGCGGGAACATTTTGGGCCGGCCACACGTTGTGCTATACGGGGTGTGGCCGGCCTGTTCTTAAGTCGGGATGCGGCCGGCCATGGCGGCGGGAGGCGCATGGCACGATGTCCCAGACGAAGGCCGCAAAATCCACCGACGCGGCCAGAGCCGCGAAATCCATCGAGGCGAACGCGCCGGCAAGATCCACCGAAAAGGCAGCACCGCCCCGCGCTTCCGACACGCTGGCGCTGAAGCTCAGCTCTCCCGAATTCACCACGACGCTGTCGCATTTCCACCGCGCCGAGATCGCGCGCATGGCCGGCTGGCGCGACAGGCTCGACCGCACCAGCAACTGGGCGATCACCGTGGTGGCGGCGATGCTGTCGGTGTCGCTGTCGACGCCTTCCGCGCATCACGGCGTGCTCTTGTTCGCTATGCTCCTGATCACGCTGCTTTTGTGGATAGAGGCGCGGCGCTACCGTTTCTTCGACGTCTACCGCGCCCGTGTGCGGCAGTTCGAGCGCTACTATTTCGCGCAGATCTTTTCGCCGCAGCCGGATTACGCTTCCAACTGGCTGGCCATCCTCGGCGAAGGCCTGCGCTCGCCGCGTTTCCTGATCACGCAGCGCGCGGCCCTGATCCGCCGGCTGCGCCGCAACTACATCTTCATGTACACGATCCTGCTGCTTGCCTGGATCCTCAAGATCACCACGCCGAGCCTGTCGCGCGAAGGCTCGCCGATCGGCTTCGGCGCCTCGCTGGTCGACACATTCCGGGTGGCGACGCTGGGACCCATCCCCGGCATCGTCGTGGTAAGCGGCGTGGCGGCCTGCTATCTCGCGCTGCTCGCCGCCGCCTTCCTCATCCGCGCCGATGACGGCGAGCTGTCCGTCGGTGATGTGCATGTGTGAGGGAAGGAGGGTAGGGTAGTAAGGCAGTAAGGCAGTAAGAAAATCAGGCCACGCGAACACAGCGACTTCCACCCCTATTCGCCTATTCGCCTATTCCCCTACTGCCCTACTGCCCCGCCCGGAACAGCCGCAATCGATTGCCCTCCGGATCGGCGGTCGAAATCACGCCGCCTTCCCTTCTCGCCGGCGCGTCGGCCGCTTCGAGCCTGCGCTGCACGGCGGCGAGCTCCTGCGCCGAGCCAAGCTCGATGGTGAAATGGTCGAGGCCGGCGGCATCGGGCGGCGGTTCGCGCAGCTCGCCGCGCGCCCAGATGTTGAAGGCGATCATATGCGCGCGAAGCTCGGTGCCGCAGTCGAACATGCCGAAGGTCCGGGACTGGATATGCGGCCGGAAGCCGAGCACGCCGAGATAGAATTCCATCAGCGCCTCGGGCGCGCGGGCGCGCAAATGGATGTGGCCGATGAAGGCGTCCCGCGCCATCCTCGGCTCGACATGGCCGGAATTGCCGAGGTCGCGCAGCAGGCCCGACATGTCCAGCGGCTCCAGCCCGGAATGCGCGCTGCCGTCGACGGCAATCAGCGACACGCGGCCGTCGGGCGAGACTTCGCGGCGCAGCAGGCGTTCAGGCGTGTCGAAGCATATCTCGATGCCGTTGCCGGACGGATCGGAGACGTAGAGCGATTCCGAAACGAGGTGGTCCTGAGCGCTGTATCGCAACCCCGACGCCTTGAGGCGAGCGGCCGCATGCGCGAGGTCGCGGCGGGTGGTGACGTGGATGGCGACGTGGAAGAGATCGCGCGACTTCTGCGGCAGGGCGAATTCCGCGCCCGCATGGAGCACGATCAGCGTCCGGCCGCCGGCGCCGAGCTGCGCCAGGACGGCGTCCTCCCCGGCCGGCGCCAGTCCGAGCGTGTCGCGCCAGACGGTCAAGGCGGCCGGAATGTCGGTCACCTTGAGATGGACCGGCCCGAGACGCGTGGCCTGAGACAGCAATCCTTCGTCCATCGTCGTCTGCTCGATTGCGGTCGGTAGATATATTAGCTCCGAATGATATTTATGTCTCGCGCCAAGTTCGGGTTGACCCCTCCCCGGCGGGCGGCGACTATCGCAAAGCAGGCTGTTTTCAGCAGCTCCGAACGAAGCAGGAGGACCTCCCATGGACGACACCGACCACTGGCGCAACATGGCGAGCGCGCCGCGGGACGGCAGCCGCATCCTGGTGACGGTGCGCTCCTCCGAGCAGGGACCGGCCGAGGTCGACATGGCCTATTGGTCGCGTGCCGACCAGTTCGGCGAGGAAGGCTGGCGAGCCTCGGACTCCTCGCCCGGCCGGGTGGTCGAATATGCCGAGCCGGAACTCAGATGCTGGATGCCGCTGCCAAGCGCCGGGCGAGGCTCGATGCCGAGCCCCTGGGAGGGCGAGGACGTGCCGCTGGTGGATGGGGAAGGGATTTAGCGCCGGCATCTCCCTTTCGCTTGTTGGAGAAGGGGGAGCTTTTCACCCCACCGCCACAATCACCTCCCCCGCTTCGACCCTCGCGCCATAGGTACGCAGATTGATACATGGCGGCAGGCGCTTGGCGGCTCCGGTTCGGTAGTCGAAGGCGCCGGCATGTTTCGGGCATTCGACCTCGTAGTCCATCACGAGACCGTCGGCTATATGCACCGCTTCATGCGTGCAGAGCCCGTCGGTACAGAAGACCTCGTCGTCGGGCGAGCGGAAGATGGCGTAAGTCTTGCCGCCATGGTCGAAGCGGCGCGCGCCTTCCTGTTCGATGTCGTCGAGACGGCAAGCTCTCACCCAGTTGGTCATCTTCTTTTCCTTTGCTTTGCGAAGTCGCCTCACCGGAGCGCCGACTCACTCCGCCTCTGATTTTCGGCCCCTTGCGGGATTGCTTAAGTGGGTGCGCAACTAGGCTCTGCGTGGCTGTCTGTGCAGGCGTCACTTCGCGGCAGCGGCGTTGGCACGCGCCTTCTTCTTCTCGTAA
Organism: Mesorhizobium sp. M2A.F.Ca.ET.042.01.1.1; assembly: GCF_003997405.1. NCBI lineage: Bacteria > Pseudomonadati > Pseudomonadota > Alphaproteobacteria > Hyphomicrobiales > Phyllobacteriaceae > Mesorhizobium > Mesorhizobium sp. M2A.F.Ca.ET.042.01.1.1. The sequence goes on along the minus strand of NZ_RZRX01000032.1, from coordinate 33,280 downwards.
CGGGCGTCCATGCGCGCGGCGGCTTCCTTACTGCCGTCGTGGAAGGTGCCGAACCAGCGGTCGAACGGGATCAGGCCGTCGCCGTAGTTCACCTCGAAATATTTGTGATGCAGGTAGTGGATGTAGGCGTGGCTATCGACCGACGTGTCCTCGGTCAGCTCGATCTTGTCGAAGCCGACATGGCCGGGAATGGCGCCGAAGCCGGCATAGTGGAGCTGGTAAAGCGCCAGGACCGGATTCGACGGGATGATCAGGTGCCAGAAGGCGACGCCGAGATAGCCGATCTGCTCGACCGGATGCATCGACAGCGACGACCAGGGCGACGGGTTGACCGAATTGTGGTGCACCGAATGCACCCATCTGTAGAGCGGGCCCCAATGGATGGCGCGGTGCAGCAGGAAGAAATGCGTCTCGTGGATGACCGGCACCACCAGCGCCAGCAGGAACAGGTAGAGCGGGTGCTCGGCGAAGGTCAGCCACGGCACGTAGCCATTGGCGTACGCGTAGAGGATCGCCACCTCGATCGCCGTCCAGATCGGCATGCCGGTGCCGAAGGTGCGCAGCATGTTGTCGATGTTCTGGTTCTCGAAGAAGAAGGCCTTGTTCTTCTGCTCCGAGGGCCATTTGCCGTTGTATTTGAAGTGGTTGCCCTGGGCCTTCAAAATGTAGAGTCGAAGCTCGAAGGCGCCGAAGAAGACCAGCAGCGCCGCGCAGTTGACGAGGAACAGCCGCAGGATCCAGCCGACGGAGAGCGTCCTCATCGTCTCGGCGTCGGGCAGCACGTAGCGCCACCAGACAACGGCGGTCAGCGCGAAGAGCAGATTATAGGGCAGGAAATAGCTCGGGAGCCATTTCAGCACCGCCAGCGGGCGCGGCGGAAAGACGAAGAGCGGCGCGGTGCCGGCCGGTTCGTTCGGGGTCCAGTCGCCCCGCTTGTTGCGCGTGCCGAATTGCAAATCGTCCATGATGGGCCTCACAGGGACTGGGCAAGGGTGAGGAAGCGGTCGTAGGCGGCATCGTCCATGTCCACCTGGTGCCTCGCTTCCGGATAGCTGCCTTCGGCGACGTCGCGGCCGAAGGCGCGGAAGGCGGCGATGCGCTTTTCCTGCAGCTCGGCTTCCAAGGTGACGAAGTCGGCATAGCGCTTGGCATGGCGCGGATAGTGACCGGCATGCGTCCCCAGCACATCGCAGGAGAACAGATACTGCGTGTCGCAGGCGCTACCGCAGCCCATGCCCATTGTGATCAGAGGGGTCGAGCGGGTGATATGGTCGGCAAGGCGCACCGGCACGACCTCGACCTCGATGCAGGCGGCGCCCGCATTCTCGAGATCCTTCGCCGCGCGCAGCACCTTGAGCGCTTCCTCGGCGGTGCGGCCGATGGCGCGGAAGTTCGTCCAGGTGGCGCGGTTGGGCACCAGGCCGACATGGCCAGTGACGGGAATGCCCTCCGAGGCCATGGCCTCGATGAAGCGCGGCGAGTGCGATGAATAGATCGCGTCTGCGCCGCGCTTCATCATGGCGAAGCCAAGCCGCACCGCCTCTTCAGGAGAGGCGACCGCGCCATGCGGCATGCCGACGGAGAGGAACGCGTAAGGTGCCGCCTGGCGGATGGCTTCCAGATTATGGTCGGGCTCGCAGGAGAGGATGACGATGTCGCAGGCGACCGCGGCCGCCGCCTCGGCCGGGGTGTCGACATGCAGCTGCAGCCACTTTCTGCTGCCTTTGGCACTCTGCAAATCGTAGGCCGTCAGCCGTCTCGCCACCGATGATCCTCCCGTTTCGCGAGGAGATAACACCGCGCCCCGGTGGGCGCCGCTTGTTCCTTGATCAAATCAGATCAAAGGTTCTCGGCGGTGAAGGTGATGAAGCGGATCGGTGGGTTCTCGACCGGCAGGTCGTGCAAATTGAGCGCGGCGAGCACCAGGTCAATGGCGCGGCGCGCCTGCGCTTCGGGCGCCTGGTCGAGCACGACATCCATCGTGCCCTCGCGCAAGGCCTTGGTGCTGCGCTCGGTGAGTTCATGGCCGACGAAGAAGATATCGCGGCCTCTGCCGTGCTTGCGCAGCACCTTGTTCAGTGCGGTGTTGGCGCCGCCGGCATTGTAGAGGCCGGCAAGGTCGGGCCAGCGCTTCAAGGCCTCGTGCAACTGCTCGGCATTACGATCGCCATCGTCAAAGCCGAAAAGGGCCGCGACCGGCTCGAAGACCCTGTCCTCCTCGATCAGGTAATCGAAGAAGCCGCGCACGCGGTCGCGGTGCACGCGGTAGATCTGACTATGGCAGATCGCGATCACCTTGCCGGGCCGCCGCTGCATCTTGGCCATGAGCAGCCCGGCCATGCGGCCAGCGGCGTAATTGTCGATGCCGACATAGCTGCTCTTGGTGAGGGATATCTGGGTGACGATCTGCACCGTCGGGATGCTTTCCGCCTCGAGCTTGCGCAGCGCCGCGCTCACCAGCGGATGGTCGGGCGCGGCAAGGATCAGCGCCGCGCGACGCATCTCCGGCTCAAGGATGCGTTTGGCGATCGCCGCCGGATTCGTCTCGTCGAGAAAGGTACGGTGCACGGCGATCGAGCGGTCGAGCGTCGCGGCGATGCGCTCAAAGGCGCGGGAAAGACGGGCGAAGAAGGTTGCGTCCGGCCTGACCAGGATCACCTCAATGCGGATGACGCCGCGATGCGCCTCCGGCAGCCGGCGCGGGTAATCCAGCGAACGCGCCGCCGCCACCACCTTCTCGACCGTCTGCGGCCGCACCCCGCCCCTGCCGTTCAGCACGCGCTCGACCGTCGCCGTGCCGACGCCGGCGCGGCGCGCGATTTCGAGGAAGGTGGGCTTTGAGATGGGTAGGCTCCCGGGATGTCAGAACACAAGGTAGCCAGAGGTTGTAAGTTTTCCAAGTTGAGCGTTGGCTTTCCCTCGCGCCCCTCTGCCCGACATCCCCCCACGGGGTAGATTGGCGGTATCGCCGAAGGCGACGTTCCTGCAACCTTCGCCAATTACCGGCGTTTGCCGCCCCTGTTGAAGGCGGCTTCAAGGCTTGAGTGTGAGAGGAGAGCCCTTTTCGGCGCGCCGCCGAGACACTGCCGCGCCAACCCGGGCCACCGCTGCAACAAGCCGAAGCGCGACCCCTTCAAAATCGACAATGGGCATACCTGCCTGCCGATGCTCGCGCTGGCGGTCCAGGTACCGCGACAGGGCGATATCCTGCCGAAACGGCGCGCCGATGTCCTGTTCGCCGGGTCGGTCGGCGTCATGCCAAAATGGCCATTCGCTTGGGCGTTGCACGGCATCCTCCTGAATCAGTATCCAGTGCGGACAATCTGCCCAGGGGCCGTGAGAGACGCGGAGCAATTGGCGTGATGAAATCGTGAAAACGACCACCCGCATGAGATCGCGGTTGAATTAGCAACCGCTAAGCGAAAGAATTGGCTCGATCACAGTCGGGGTGGCTTCCGATGACGGCGCCGCATCTTCACCTGCTGGGCGGTTTCGACTTTGCCGGCGTCGGGGTGAAGGCTCCCGCCTTCAGCCGCAAAGCGCGCGGCATGGTGGCCTATCTTGCGCTGCAGGCCGGCCAGGCGCAGTCGCGCGAGAAGCTGGCCGCGCTGCTGTGGAGCCTCAATGGCGAGGCCCAGGCGCGGATGAGCCTGAGGCAGGCGGTCTCTTCCGTCCGCAAAGCCATGAGCGTCACCGGCGGCGGCCGCTTCCTGACTGATGGCGCGAACATCGCCCTTCACCTCGACGATTTCGATTTCGACGTGGCGCGCTTCGAGGCGCTGGCGGCGAGTACCGCGACTGAGGATCTCGAACGGGCCGTGGCGGTCTATCGCGGCGACCTGCTCGACGGGCTCGGCCTGCGAGAAGAGCCGTTCGAGGAATGGCTGCGGGTCGAGCGTGAGCGCCTGCGGGCGATCGTCGTGTCCGCGCTGGACAGGCTCATCATTCACTACACGGCTGCCGGTGATCCGGCTTCTTGCATACGGGCCGCCCTGCGCCTGGTGGCGATGGAGCCGCTGCGCGAGGATGCCCACCGCGCCCTGATGCGAAGCTACGCGGCGCAAGGGCGCATCAATCTCGCGCTGAAGCAGTATGAGCTCTGCCGCGACGCGCTGCAGCGCGAGCTGCGGCTGATGCCGGAAGGCGAAACCCGGCACCTGCATGAGGATCTGCGCGCCCGCCGCACCGCGTCCCCTGCCCGGCCCCCGGCTTCGAGCGCCGACCCCGATGCCGCGCGACCGCCCACCCGCTATGTCAAATCGTCTGGCGTCAACATCGCCTATCAGATCACGGGCGATGGGCCGGTCGACCTCGTCTATGTGCCGGGCTGGGTCTCCAATCTCGACCTTGCCTGGGGATCACCGCGCTTCGCGCATGTGCTGAAGCGGCTCGGCTCCTTCTCGCGACTGATCCGTATCGACAAGCGCGGCACCGGCCTCTCTGACCGCAATGTCGGCCTGCCGACGCTGGAGCAACGCATGGAAGACGTGCGCGCCGTGCTGGACGCGGTCGGCTCGAATCGCACGGTGCTGTTCGGCAGCTCCGAAGGCGGACCGATGTGCATCCTGTTTGCCGCCACCTATCCGGAGCGCACCGCGGCCATGGTGCTCACTGGAGCTTATGCGAGAGGCACATGGTCGAAGGACTACCCCTGGGCCCGAACGGTTGATGAGGTGCAACAGGATATCGACACCGTCGAGCGACAATGGGGCGAGCCGGCCGACATGCGCAACGCCGCGCCCAGCCTGATCGACAACATGGTCGAGCGCGAGTGGTTCGCCGCCTATCTCAGGAATTCAGCCTCGCCGGCGGACGCGGTCGCGCTCTGGCGCTGGGGCACCGAGATCGATGTGCGCGATATCCTGCCGGCGATCCATGTCCCGACGCTGGTGCTGCAGAGAACCGGCGACCGGTGGGTGAGGCCGGAGGAAGGACGCTATCTAGCGGCGCATATCGAAGACGCCAGATATGTCGAGCTTGCCGGCCGGGACCACGTAATCTGGGGCGAAGGCTGCGACGGCCTGATCGACGAGATCAGGGATTTCGTGACCGGCGCGCTGCCGGCGGTGCGAGCGGAAAGGGTGCTGATATCGGTACTGGCGCTCGCCATCGACGGCGCGGCCGACGACGCGAAGGCCTCAGAGCGGGCAGACATCATTCGCGACGAATTGCTGCTTGGCGGCGGCACGGAAATCAGGCGGTCGCGAGGCAGGCTGCTCGCGGCGTTCCAACGGCCGACGCGCTCGATCGAATGCGCGATGGCCATCGCCAACCGCCTGAAGCCATGCGGCCTCGAGGTGCGCGCGGCGATTCACATCGGCGAGTGCGAGACGCGCGGCGGGGATTTTTCCGGCATCGCGATCGAGGTCACGTCGCGGCTTCTGGATCATGGCCGGCCGGGCCAGATCATCGCATCGCGAACAATGCGCGACCTGGTCGTCGGCTCCGGCCTGACCTTCGAGGTACAAGGCGAGATGAAAGCGAGCGGCCTGCCGGGCGCGCTCCAGTATTTTGCCGTCACCGGCGTGCCAGGCCCCTGACCTTCGTTTCAGAACAAAAACGCCGCCGTAGCCGGATCGGGACCGGTGCGGCCGTCGGCGGAATCCAGGCCACGAATGGTCTGCATGTCGTCCGCGTCGAGCTCGAAATCGAAGACGTCGAAATTGCCGGCGATGCGCTCCTGGTGGATCGACTTCGGGATGACGATCAGCCCTTCCTGCAAATGCCAGCGGATGATCACCTGCGCCACCGACTTGCCGTGCTTCTTCGCCAGCTTCTCCAGCGTCGGGTCGGAAAGCAGCCGGCCGCTGCCCAGCGGGCTCCAGCTCTCGATATGGATGTCGTGCTTCTTGTGGAAATCGCGCTTGTCGCGCTGCTGGAAGCGCGGATGCAGCTCGATCTGGTTGACGACGGGCGTCACGCCGGTCTCGCCGATGATGCGCTCCAGATGATCCTGGTTGAAGTTGGACACGCCGACCGACTTGATGCGGCCGGCTTGCTGCAGCTCGACCAGCGTCTTCCAGGCCTCGACATATTTGTTCTGGCTGGGCACCGGCCAATGGATCAGGAACAGATCGATCCGGTCGATGCCGAGTTTCTGCATCGTGTCGTCGAAGGCGCGCAACGCCGCGTCGCGCTGATGCGCGCCGTTGCGCAGCTTGGAGGTGATGAAGAGCTCGTTCCTCGCCACGCCCGCCGCGCGGATCGCCTCGCCGACGCCTTCCTCGTTGCGGTAGCCCTCGGCGGTGTCGATCAGCCGGTAGCCGGCCTCGATGCCCCAGCGCACGACCTTTGCGGTGATGTCGGGATCGACCTGCCACACACCGAGCCCGATCTGCGGGATGGTCGAGCCGTCGTTGAGTTTGAGCTGTTCGGGCATGGGAGATTCCTTTTGGGAGCGAAGGGGTGCCGACTATGTAGGCCCTTGCTCTGAAATGACGAGTTGATCTCCGCAAAAAATGACGAAGCCGGCAGAGAGGAGACTGGGCGCAGGTGACTCGCGCGCTCTCCTTCTCCCCTTGTGGGAGAAGGTGGATCGGCGCGCAGCGCAGAGACGGATGAGGGGTGTTCCAGCGGAGTGAGACGTTGACTTTCCCTGGAGCCCCCCCTCATCCGTCGCCTTCGGCGACACCTTCTCCCACAAGGCGAGAAGGAGGAGCTTCAGCCCCTCGCCCCGAACCGCAGCCCATCCATCAAGAGCTTCACCAGCCGTCCTGAGCGCTCGCGCCAGTCGGGCGTGTTGGGCGCGGAGTAGATGCCGCCGAGCGCATGCATGACATCGGAGGCGTCGACGTCGGCGCGGATTTTTCCCGCGGCGGCAGCGGCCTGGACCAGGCTTCGCATGGCGCCGGAGACGCGGCCCGATGTGTCGGAGAACAGCGTCGAATTGGCGGTGAGCAAAAGGCGCAGACTGGTGGCGAGGCCGCGCTTGGTGGCGATGTAGTCGACGAAGCGCTGCATCCAGAGCTCCAGCGCGACATCGGCCGGATGCTCGCGGGCAAGTTCGTCAGCGGCGTGGCAGAGGCCTTCCACCTCGCGGCGGTAGACCACCTCGACCAGATGCTCGCGCGTCGGGAAATGCCGGTAGAGCGTGCCGATGCCGACTCCTGCCCGCTTGGCGATCTCCTCCAGCGAGGCGTCGACGCCGTCCCTGGCAAACATCTGCGCCGCCACTTCGACCAGCCTGTCGCGGTTGCGTTGCGCATCGGCGCGCAGCGGCTTTGGCGCCGGCGCATCGCGCGTCGCTTCAGCGATCATTTCGGGCTCGGGCACTTTTTTCCACCAAAGCAATATGGGGGGTTGAACCATGACTGGCCAGACCCCAGCTAAATAAACGGAGGCACCTCCGTTTTAGTGGAGTGCTTTTATCATATAACCAGGGGAAGCGTTATGTCACGTGCTGAAGGGCTGAAAGCTTGCCCTGCCCGCTGGAGCGCGGCGCGTATAATCTCCCCCATCGAGGGGGAGATGTCGCCAAAGGCGACAGAGGGGGTCGTCTCGCGTGAAGCGCCGGCGTGTTACGCAACGCGCAATGGCGTCGGCGTTTTACGTGAGACGACCCCTTCTGACCGCTTCGCGGCCATCTCCCCCTCAAGGGGGGAGAGAAGCCGGCGCTCACCCTTGCCCCTAACCCCCCAAGCCCCATTTCCATCCGCTCAAGCGTCCAGCAATCGGAGCCCGACGCCCCATGAATGACCAAGTCACCATCAGTCCCACCACGCTTTCTGTCCATCTCACCATCAACGGCCGCGACCAAGCGCTGGAGATCGAGCCGCGCGTGACGCTGCTCGACGCGCTGCGCGAGCGGCTCGCGCTGACCGGCACCAAGAAAGGCTGCGACCAGGGCCAGTGCGGCGCTTGTACCGTCCATGTCGACGGCGAGCGCGTGCTCGCCTGCCTGACCTTGGCCGCCCAGGTCGAAGGCCGCGAGATCACCACCATCGAAGGCCTGGCCGACCAGGACGGCACGCTCAACGCCGTGCAGGCCGCCTTCCTCGAACAGGACGCCTTCCAGTGCGGCTATTGCACGCCGGGGCAGATCATGTCGGCGGTGGCCTGCATCCGCGAGGGCCATGCCGGTTCCGACGAGGAGATCCGCGAATACATGGCCGGCAATCTCTGCCGCTGCGGCGCCTATCCAAACATCGTCGCCGCCGTCCGCCAGGCCGCACAGGAGCTGCGCTCATGAGAGACTTTTCCTACTTCCGCGCCGACAGTATCGAGGCCGCCCGTAGTGCGGCCGCCCTGCCCGGCGCGATGCTGCTTGCCGGCGGCACGACGCTGATCGACCTCGCCAAATGCGGCGTAGCCGAACCGTCGACCGTGATCGACATCAGCCATATCGAAGGGCTCGACGCCATCGACGTGACCGCCGACCGCGCCGTCATCGGCGCGCTGGCCAGGATGAGCCATGTCGCCGACAACCCGCACGTGAAGAGCCTCTTCCCGGCCGTATCGGAAGCGTTGTGGCAGGCCGCTTCGGCGCAACTGCGCAACATGGCGACCATCGGCGGCAATCTGATGCAGCGCACGCGCTGCCCCTACTTCCGTGATCCCGCCAACTTCCCGGCCTGCAACAAGCGCGCGCCGGGCAGCGGCTGCTCTGCGATCGGCGGCGTGACGCGCGGCCATGCGGTGCTTGGCGTGAGCGAAGCCTGCATCGCCACCTATCCAGGGGATCTCGCGGTGGCGCTCGTCGCCTTCGACGCCGAGGTCGATCTCGGCGAGCGCAGGCTCAAGGTCGAGGATTTCTTCCTTGCGCCGGGCGCCACCGCCGAGCAGGAGCACGACATCCGCCCCGGCGAGGTGATCACGGCGATCGAGATCCCCGGCTCGGCCGCCACCAGGCGCTCGACCTACATCAAGGTGCGCGACCGCCAGTCCTATGAATTCGCCGCGGCCAGTGCCGCCGTCGGGCTGGAGCTCGAAAGCGACGGCCGTACCGTGCGTGACATACGTGTGGCACTTGGCGGCGTCGCGACGAAGCCGTGGCGGGTCCGCGCCGTCGAGGACGCGCTAAGGGGCAAGGCGCTCGACGAAGACATCGTCCGCAAGGCGAGCGAGCTCGCCATGGAGGGCGCCGTCGACCACGGCGCCAACCACTACAAGATCGCATTGGCGCCGCGCGTGATCGCGCGCGCCATCCTCGAATTGGGAGAGACGGCATGACCGCTCATGACATGAAGCACGCCGCGTCGGACAGCGCGCGCCTCGAAGCGGTGGGCGGAAGGCTGTCGCGCGTCGACGGCCCGGCCAAGATCACGGGCGCGGCAAAGTACGCCTTCGAGCAGCAGCTCGAAGGGCTGACGCATGCAGTGCTGGTCGGCGCGACAATCGCCGCCGGCAAGGTCTCGGCCATCGACAGCCGCGCGGCCGAGACCGCGCCGGGCGTGCTTGCCGTGCTCACGCCCGACACGATCATGGAACTGAAGGGCGCTTCCGACTGGTTGGGCAACCCGCCGTCGCAGCCGACCTACAACCCCCTCGCCCGCGAGGTCACCTATTCCGGCCAGCACATCGCGGCGGTGGTGGCCGAGACCTTCGAGCAGGCGGTCGCAGCCGCGGCGCTGGTCAAGGTCTGGTATGACGAGACGCCAGCCATCGTCGATCTCAGCGACGGCAAGGCCGGCGACGGCATCCCGATCGACGCCATGACCAAGGAATGGGGCGATGCTGAAGCCGCCTTCGCCGCCGCCCCGGTGCGCATCTGCGCGGCATACAACACGCCGCGCGAATTCCAGGCGGCGATGGAGCCGCATGGGCTGATCGCGCGCTGGGAGGGCGACGAACTGACCATCTGGGAGCCGAGCCAATGGCTGGACGGGATGGCGCGCACCTATGCCGAGTGGTTCGGCGTACCGTTCGAGAATGTGCGGCTGGTCTCGCCCTATATCGGCGGCGGCTTCGGGTCGAAGGCGCTGGCGCTGGCGCACAGCGCGGTGGCGGCGGCCGCGGCCAAGATGCTGGGGCGGCCGGTGAAGTTGGTGCTCAACCGTCCGCAGAATTTCACCTCCTATGGCGGCCGCGCCGCGACGCGGCAAACGGTGGCGATCGGTGCCGACAGGGATGGCAGGATCCAGTCGATCGTGCATCGCGGCGTCAACGAGACCGCGGTCGACGGCATGTGGGTCGAGCCGCTCGGCTCCGTCACCTCGATCATGTACGCCACGCCGAATTTCTCCTCGAAGCAGAATGTGGTGCTGATCAACACGGTGGTGCCGGGAGCCAAGCGCGCGCCGGGCGAGAACCCCAGCGCCTTCGGCATCGAATGCGCCATCGACGAGCTTGCCTATGAGCTTTGGCTGAATCCGCTGGAGATGCGGCTGATCAATTATGCCGAACAGGATCCGCACGCGAAGAAGGCGTGGTCGACACGCCAGTTGCGCGAAGCCTTTGCAGCAGGAGCGGAAGCCTTCGGCTGGGCGAAGCGCTCGGCGGCGCCGCGCTCGATGCGGGACGGCCATCAGCTCATCGGCTGGGGCATGGCGGCCGGCACCTATCCGGTGCGGCGCGCCCATGGCGAGGCGGTGGTGAAGATCCTTGCCGACGGTTCGGTGGTGGTCGAAAGCTCCTCCATCGACATGGGACAGGGCACATACACGATCCTGGCGCAGACGGCGGCCGAGACGCTCGGCGTGCCGGTGGAACGCGTGTCGGTGAAGCTCGGGGATTCCCACTTCGCCCGCGCGGGCGTCACCGGCGGCTCGCGCCTGGCCGGCGTCATGACCGGCGCCGTCCACAAAGCGGCCGGCCAGGCGCTGGACGAGCTGATCGGCCTGGCGCTGTCCGATCCGCGCTCGCCGTTCCAGAAGCTGCAGGCGAACACGCTGCAAGTGCGGGACGGCCGTATCGCCTCGCCGCGCGGCGAAGGGCCGGAGCTGTCGATCGCCGAGTTCATGAGCACCGTCGGGCGCGACCGAATCGAAGCCAAGGGCGACACGCTGCCGGCTACCACGACAGCGGAGGAGCGCTACGCGAACTACACGACCATCGCCAAGTCGATCCCTCACACCGAGGGCGACTGGTCGCGCCATTCCTGGTGCGCGCATTTCGTCGAGGTGCGGGTGGATGAGGATTTCGGCACGGTGCGCGTGTCGCGCGTGGTGTCGGCGCTGGACTCGGGCCGGCTCTACAACCCCAAGCTGGCGGAAAGCCAGTGGAAGGGCGGCATCATCATGGGCATCGGCCAGGCCTTGCTCGAGGAAGGCATCGTCGACCGACGCCACGGCCGCATCGTCAACGGCAATTTCGCCGATTACATGCTGCCGACCAATGCCGACATTCCCGACATCCAGACGATCTCGGTCGGCATCCCCGACCCGCACTCCTCCGCCCTCGGCGGCAAAGGGGTTGGGGAACTGGCGATCGTGGGGATCGCGCCGGCGATTGCCAACGCGGTGTTCCACGCGACGGGGAAAAGGGTAAGGGATCTGCCGATCACGCTGGAGAAGTTGATCTGAGGGTGGCCTAATCTCCCCCCTTGAGGGGGAGATGTCGCCGGAGGCGACAGAGGGGGTCGCCGCGCGTGGAACGCCGACGCCGCGCTCGGCGAGAGACAACGCTGGCGCTCTATGTGAGACGACCCCCTCTGCCCTGCCGGGCATCTCCCCCTCAAGGGGGGAGATCAGCGCTCAGCCGCTTTCGCCAATCTCCGACGTCTGCCCTTCCTACCAATCCAATCCGAACACCAGCTTGCCGAAATGCAGGCCGCCGGCGGCCATGTGGGTATAGGCTTCGGTCGCCTCTTCTTGCGAAAACACCTTGTCGACGACCGGCTCGATCCGGGCGGCGCCGATGGCCCGCGCCGCGTCCTTGAGGTCGGACACCGATCCGGTGTTGTTGCCCACCACCTTCAGCGCCTTGATGATGATCGGCAGCAGGTCGACCGTCGCCTCGGCGCCGGTGACGAAGCCGATGGTGAACAGCGTGCCGCCGGGCGCGGTGGCGTTGACGGCTCGGGCGAAGGTGGCGGCGCCGCCTGTCTCGACGATGAGGTCGGCGCCGAGGCCATCGGTCAATTCCAGCACCTTGCCGTCCCAGTCCGGCGTCGAGCGGTAGTTGATCAGGTGATCGGCGCCGAGCGCCCTGGCCCGCTCCAGCTTCTCGTCCGAGGACGAAGTGATGATCACGGTGGCGCCGGCCGCCTTGGCGAGCTGCAGCGTGAAGATTGAGACGCCGCCGGTGCCGAGCAGCACGACGACGGAGCCCGGTCCGACATCGGCGGCGCGGATCGCATTCCAGGCGGTGGTGCCGGCGATGGGCAGCGTGGAGGCCGCCTCGAAGGAAAGATGCGCCGGCACCGGCACGATGGAATTGGCCGGCAGGGCGACATATTCGGCGAGCGATCCGGGCAGCGAGATGCCGCGCATCTCCCTCATCTCGTAGGGCCGCGGCCGGCCGCCGATCCAGCGCGGCTTGGCATGGGCGACGACGCGGTCGCCAACGGCCAAGGTGGTCACGCCCTCGCCGAGCGCGACGATCTCGCCGGCGCCATCGGCGACAGGTATGAGCGGGAAAACCGGTCCGGGATAGTTGCCGCTCGCCACGGCGACGTCGACGAAATTCAGGCTCGCAGCGCGCTGGCGGATCAGCACCTCGCCGCGCTGCGGTTCGGGCGTGGCGACGCTGGCGGCGCGGAAGGCGTCGAGCCTGGGCTGGGTGAGTTCGATGGCTTTCATGGCTTCACTCCGTGGATCGATGGCCGGTTGAGTGAACCTATCTGCTGCGTTATGTCTCGATAATTGTCGGCTTTTGCATTTGAGTATTGCAAATCATGCAGCAATCCCACGAACCCGCCGCCCTTGCCGAAATGGCCGCCTTCGCGGCCGTCGCCGAGGCGCGCTCCTTCACCCGGGCGGCGGCGACGGTCGGGCGCGACGCGACCATCCTGTCGCGCCGGCTGCAATCGCTGGAAGAGCGGCTGGGGGTGCGGCTGCTCCACCGCACGACGCGCAGCGTGTCGTTGACCGAGGCGGGCGCGGAATTCCTGGTCCGGGTGCGCGCCATCCTGGCTTCTGTCGACGAGGCCGAGGCCGCCGCCTCCGCCCATGCCGGCGGCCGGCCGCGCGGGCTGCTCAGGCTGGCGCTGCCCGGCACGTTCGGGCGTATGTGGATAGCCCCGTTCCTGCCCCAGTTCCTCGCCGAGTTCCCGGATCTGCGCATCGAGGCCGAATTCTCCAACCGCTTCGCCGATCTCGTCGCCGAGAATTTCGACGTCGCCGTGCGGCTGGGCAGCCTCGAGGATTCGCGCCTAGTGGCGCGCAAGGTGGCGACGCGGCGCCGGCTGCTCTGCGCCGCCCCGTCCTACCTCGCCCGAAGGGGCATGCCTCGGACGCCGCAGGCGCTGCTCGAGCATTCCTGCCTCGGCTTCACCGGCTTCCAGACCTTTCCGGTCTGGGAGATGACCGACCGTGAGGGCCGGCGCGCGCGCGTCGAGGTTTCCGGGCCACTGGTCAGCGACGACGCGGAGGTGCTGGTCGAGGCCGCCGTGCAAGGCGTCGGGCTGATGATGAGCACGGACTGGCTGGTCGGACGCGAGATTGCCGACGGCCGGCTGGTGCCGATCCTGGAAGACTGGACGCTGGCCGACGAGGGCGCGGTCTATGTCGTCACGCCCTCAGCCAAGGGCCAGGCCGCCAAGACCCGCGCCTTCGCCGACTGGATCGGCAAGCGATTTTCGCCCGAGCCGCCGTGGCGGCGGTGAGAAGGCAACTTCGAGATGTCGGCGGAAGTCCTGAGCGGGTGATCAAGGCATTCAGGGACTATGAGCGAAATATTTGGCGGCCTGGCGACATGCCGGCTAAACTGCTCACCCGCTCACGCAAGAGGCAAGGCTAATGTCCACGACTGTAAATGTCCGCTACATGGTCAACGACGTCGAAGAGGCCCTCACTTGGTACACGAAGCACCTGGGCTTCACCCAGCTTTCGAACAACGCGCCGGCCTTCGCCGATGTCACGAGGGGAGCGCTTCGGCTGCTCCTCAGCGGTCCGACCAGTTCGGCGGGCAGGCCGATGCCGGATGGCGAGCGGCCTGGCCCAGGCGGCTGGAACCGCATCCACCTGATCGTCGAGGATATCGCGGCGGAGGTTGCCCGGCTGCGGGCGGCGGGCGTCAGCTTCCGCAACGACATCGTCACCGGGCCTGGCGGCTCGCAGATCCTGCTTGTCGATCCTTCCGGCAATCTGGTGGAATTGTTCCAGCCGGCCAAGGCGCGGTGACCGCAAGCCCACGTCGTGGCGGCAAGGGCGTGGGGAACTGTCGATCGTCGGCATCGCGCCAGCGATTGCCATGCGGTGTTCTGTGCCACGGGGGAAGGGTTACGCTGGAGAAGTTAATCTAGCGCGAGCCTATCCTTCGTCATTCTAGGGCGGAGCAAGGAGCGAAGCGACGCGCGCAGACCCTAGAATGACGAAGCGAAAGGGTGAGAGATTGCGCGCTCGCCCGTTCTCGCCAATCCCTGTATGATCCACCGCATCACGAGGGGGAGCGATCATGAAAAGCGGGCTGGCAACACTCATCCTGGCACTGCTCACCGCCCTGCCCGCCCATGCCGCGTCCTGCTCCTGGTCGGCCAGGATGGAAGAGGATGAGGGCGGCAGCGTGATGACGGCTTCGGTCTGCGGCGGATCGAAGGGCGATGCGCATCTGATGCTCGCCTGTTTCGGCAAGCCGGTGCTGAGCTACGATCTCGGCGCCGCGGGCGGACAGCTGGAGCCCGGCATCAGCGGCTCCTTCACCTTCAAGGCCGGCGACAAGAGCCTGACGAAGAAGCTCGAGCTGGAGGCGATGTACAATTACTTCACCGCCGAGCTCTCCGGCCCCGCCGACCCGTTGCTTTCGCTGCTGCGCGGCAAGGGCGAGGTGACGGTCAGCGCCGACAAGTATGGCGCGGCGACGTTTCCGCTGAAAGGCTCAGGTGCTGCGATCGGCAAGGTGCTGGCCGAGTGCGGCAAGGGTTCGGGCGGCGAGGCCGATTGACGCCTGTTCCTAAAGCGCGTCGCGATCTTTCAGATTCGCTCCATGCGCTTTAGGTTTTTGATTTTACGCATGTCTTTATCCCGAAACCGGTTCCCACTTTCGGGAGACATGCTTTAGGCCTTTCCCGCCGCGCTTGGTCACGCCTTGCGTGGAAGCGGGATCGGCTGGAAACCGACGTCCGGCTCGGCCAGCCGCGTGGCGTCGCGCCCGCTTGCCTTTGCGGCGTAGAGCGCCTTGTCCGCCTGGAGAAGCAGGCTCGTCGGATTGTGGCGAGCGGCGGGGCCACTGATGGCGATGCCGACGCTGATGGTGACGATCTTGCGCTCGCTGCGATCATGTTTCAGCGCCCGCTCGCGCACCGCGGCGCGCAAATCGTTGGCCACGCGGATCGCGCCGGCGGCCGAGGCCTCCGACAGGATGACGGCGAACTCCTCGCCGCCATAACGCGCCACGAAATCACCGGCGCGCGTGCGCTGGCGCAGGCAATCGGCAATCTGGCGCAGGCACTCGTCTCCAGCGAGGTGACCGTAACGGTCGTTATAGGCTTTGAAGGAGTCGACATCGATCAAGAGCAGCGCGAATTCCCGGTCGGACTGGCTTGCCTCCGCAACGACGCCGGCCAGCCTCTGATCGAAGGCGCGACGGTTGCCGACGCCAAGCAGCGGATCGGTGTTTGCGAGCTGCGCCAGCTGGTTGCTGAGCGTGGTCAGCTCTCCCTCGGTGCTCTTGATCTCGGTGATGTCGGACACGACCACGAGCGCCAGGCCTGCCTCTGTCGGCCTTGTCCGCAACATCAGCCAGCGGCCGTCGAAAAGCTTGATCTGCTGCTCGCCCGGCGTGCGCAGCGCGCCGACCACATTGTCTATCCACTCCCGCTCATGACCCTTGGGGATGCCCACCTGCTCACCGGTCACCGTCACGGCTTCGAGGATGTCGCGCAGTCTCGTGCCGGGAACGCGCAGGTCGCCGGTGAGCGGGAAGAAGTTCCGGTATTGCTCATTGCAGAAGATCAGCATTCCTTCGGCATCGAACATGGCAAGTCCGTCCGACATTTCCGACAGCGCGTAGGAAAGCTGGTTCTTGGCTTCGAGCAATGCCTGTTCGAGCTGCTTCTGCGCCGTGACGTCGCGCGTGACGCCGACGAGGCCGATGATGTTGCCCTCGACATCGCGCACGGGCGTCTTCGAGGTGGAGAACCAACGGAGATTGCCCTTCGCATTGGGGACCTGCTCCTCGAAATCGGCCATCCCCTCGCCCGTTTCCAGCATTCGCTGCTCCAGCTCAAAGAGGGTCTGGGCGCGCGCAGGGTCCGCTATGTCGAAGTCGGTTTTGCCCGTCATCTGGACCGGATGGTCGTAGCCATGGAAGGCGGCGACGGACTGGTTCACGGCGACGAACTGGCCGCGCGTGTTCTTGACGTAGTAGAAGTCCGGCGCCTGGGCGACCGCGGCGCGCAGCAGATTGCGCTCCTTGGTGACAAGCTGCGTGTGCAGCACGACGAGGCCGGCCACGGCGGTTGCCGCCATATTGAGCGCGATGAGCGGCAGCACGAGGCGCGCGTCGATAACAGGGGCGGCCGTCTGCGGCAGGATCGAAATCGGCACCAGCCCGGACAGGCCTACACAGACCGCAAACACCAGCACTTGCCAGGCGCGCGTCTGGCGGCGCCCGATGCTACGGTTGGCAAGAACGCCGGCGGCGAACGCCACCGCGATGCCGACCAGTCCGGCAGTGAGGCCTTGGCCGCCGATGGCGATGCGGTATCCCAGCGGAAAGGCGGCGGCCACCAATGCGCCGGGCAGGCCGGCGAACAGGCCGGCCGTCGCAACCAGCGATGTCCTGAGATCCAGCAGGACGCCCGGACGAATCTCGACGGTCAACAGCATGGAGGCCAAGGCGCCCCAGCCCATGATGCAGCCGAAGACAAGCAGCCTGAACCTTTGAGAGCGTCCCTCAAGCCAGGGCTGCACGTAGTTCCAGCCGGAAACGAACAGCGCCACCGCAGCGAGATTTGCCGTAAGATGTTGCCACATGGCGCCAAACCCATCTCCGATCGGCCATTAAAAGCACCTGAAAAGTTGTTTCCGGGTTAAAGGCAGCCACCCAAGGTGGGTCCCCGGTTGCGCCCCCTTGGCGAACCTGCCCTTGCCGCACCATATGAACCCCTGCCGGCGTCGATTGTCCTCGCGACAAGCGTGATCGATCCCAGACTTGCCGGCCAGGCGGTCCATCCCGGGCCGCCGACGCTCCTCGCGAGGCCCGTTGCGGCATCGCGTGCCCCGAAAGGCCGCGACAAGGAGCTATTTCGATGAATCCGATCACCCTTTTCCTCACCGCCGTCCTCGCGCTCATCGGCGCCGGTATCGGCGCGCTGGCCGGACCATGGGCGGGGGCGCCGTTCTTCGTTGGCGCGGCCCTGGTCGCAGCCTCGCTGAAGATGGCCAACACCTGGCAGCGTTTCGTGGTCCTGCGCGCCGGCAACCTGTTGGGCGTGCGCGGCCCCGGCCTGTTCATGATCGTTCCGGTCCTCGACAATGTCGTGGCGGTGATCGACCAGCGCATCCAGACCACCGCGTTCAATGCCGAGGAGGCGCTGACCAGGGATACAGTGCCGGTCAATGTCGACGCCGTCATCTTCTGGCATGTGCATGACGCGCGCCAGGCGGCGCTGGAAATCACCAATTACCGCGAGGCGATCGACCGCGTGGCGCAGACCTCGCTGCGCGAGATGATCGGCTCCTCGATGCTGTCCTCGCTGCTCTCCGACCGCAAGGCGGCGGACGAGCATCTGCGCGACGTCATCGGCGCCAAGACGGCGCAATGGGGCATCACGGTGATGTCGGTCGAGATCCGCGACGTCGCGATCCCCGTGGCGCTGCAGGACGCCATGTCGCGCCAGGCGCAGGCCGAGCGCGAGAAGGAAGCGCGCGTCATCCTGGGTTCGGCGGAAGCGGAAGTCGCGGCGAAGTTCGTGGAGGCGGCCACCACCTATGCCGACCATCCGGCCGCACTTCAGCTGCGCGCCATGAACATCATCTACGAGACGACCAAGGAACGCGGGGCCACCATCCTGATCCCGACCGGGCTGGTGGACAGCCTCAACCCGGCGGCGGCGCTGGTTCAGGCCGGCGTGTTGAAAAGCGCGGCATAGGGGGACATGAAAATCCGGTCCGGCTCGCGCGTCATGGCGCATGAGCCGGAACCGGATCCTTTATGAGGGTTGGGGTCTTAGTAGTCGGATCCGCTCTCGACGACGACCGGACGGTGATGGTGCCGATGGCCGATCGAACTCGTGACGACCACGGTGTCGTCGCGGCGGTGATGGCGGTGACGCCAGCCGCGCTCGCCATTGTCATAGAAGGCGATCGTGCCGTGGCGGCGGTGGTGAAGACGGTGGCCCTCGTCGTTGATGACGACCGCCGGGCGGTGGTGATAATAATGCCTGTGATGCGTCCTGATCACGACATCGGCCTCGGCCGCGGAAGCGACGGCGGGCGCGGCGACACAGAGCGCCAGGGCAGCAAGAAGCACTGTTTTCATTGCTCTATTCCTGATTCCTGAATTCATCCCTTCGCCGGATAAACCGCCGCCCGCCGCTTTGGTTCCCGCCCGGGTTGCGTCGCGGCGCGGGGCCGCGCAGGCGGAAAAGCACAGCCGGCGACCAAAGCGCGTCGCGATCTTTCAGATTCGCTCCATGCGCTTTGGGTTTTGATTTTACGCATGTCTTTATCCCGAAACCGGTTCCCACTTTCGGGAGACATGCTTTAGGTCAGCTTTCGCGCCGGCGCCGAAGCGCCATGTAGCGCAGGTAGGTCGTGGCGGCCGCGTCGCAGGCGCGCCGCCCGGGGCCGTTGGCCTCGAGCATCGTTTTGGCCAGCCGCGGCGGCAGGCCGTATTTGGCGGCGAAGAACGCAGGCTCGTAGGGTTGGTCGTCTAAATCATCTGCCGGTCTATCAAGGCTCATGTCTGCTCCCCTATCGGCGACGCGCGAAAAATCGGCGCGCGTGCCAATGCGAGGCCCTGGCTTTGGTTGCGGCGCTCGGTCCTCTTCGCAAGCCCGTCCGACCTCAGTCCGACATCGCTTTGCGACCGTCGCCGGATCGGGGAACGAAAGCCTCCCAGCCTCGTTTGTGGAATTCGCGGCTGGGCGCCCGCCAAGAGGAGCAATGACCATGGACGACGATCGCAACAGTGTTCTGGAGGCGCGCTGGCTTCTGGCGGTGCCGGCATCGGTGCTGCTCACCGTCCTGGTAGCCGGCATGCTGCTCGGATAGGCGGCCGATGAACCGCCTGCTCTTCCGCATCGCCGATTTCCTGTCGCGCCCGCCCGGCTTCTACGCGATGCTTGCCGCCATGGCCGCCTGCACGCTGCTGGTGCCGCTGGGGCTTACAAACGTGGTGACCTATGCCTTGTCGGTGGCGGCCATCATCATCACCGGGGTGGTTCTCATCCAGGGCTACCGGGACACCGCCGCCATCCACGCCAAGCTCGACGAGATCGTCATCGCGCTGAAGCAGACGCGCAACGACGTGGTCGGGCTCGAACATGCCGAGCCGCATGAGATCAAGTCCAAGCTGATGGAACTGGAGATCGAGGCCGGGCGCCTGGCGGCGTCAGAGGCGTTGAACGGCGCGAGAGATGAGGCCGGCGCCGCAGTGGGTGGGGGTTCGTTGGGGTAGCTGAGGCACCGGCCGAAGGCGGAATGGGCACCGCCGCCAGGCAAAGATAGGCCTCTCAGCCGGCGGCGAAATTACGCGATCGCGGAAGCGTCCCGCTAAGCCGTCCCGGCGCAGCGTCGTCACGCCGGCCAATCGGAACAAAATGCCGGGCATCGCCGTTTTTGGGGATGGTCATGTTCGCCCCGCTCGATATGCACGGCGAGAAGCGCGCCGATCTCCACCGGGCCGCAAGGCTATCGATGCTGCATGAGCGCGTGGTGAAGCGCTTCGACAGGGTCGACCATTCAGCCGATGCCGTCGAGACCGCCGCAGCCGCTTTCGTAGAGGCCACCCACGGGCCGACCGTAGGCGCTGCATTATTCAGGTCGGTCAGGGAATTGCAAATGACAGACGGCTGGACACTCGGGCTGTAAGTTCCCGAGGGACCGCATGAAGTGATCAGTGAGGCCGCGCGTGGCGTGCCCTGATCACATCGCGCCTTCTCAACTCAGCATATACCGCCTCGCGGTCCCCACGGTATCGCCCCAGCAATCTCATCGCCTCGTCGCGCGCCACACGCCCGAGTTTCATCATAAAGCGAAGTTCACGCTCAGGAATCAGAGGCTGAGCTTCCTGCCGCCGCCACCATGTTTCATGCATCGTTTCGACCTCCCCGCCACGCCCACTCGACAGTCCGGCGGAAGCGCTGCCCCGCCCTGCCCGTGGAGACGTTATAGACCATCCACGCGTTGGCCTGAGTGAGACTGCGCACACTTCTCAGCTCCGACATTTGCATTTGTTAACGGAGTCTCCCTTTCCTCCCCGCCGGGCATCGCCTCGCGTCCGCATCCTTGTGTCACAGCACCGGCTGGGCTGCGGAGATCAGGCGCTGCGGCGCTCCCTTCGACCGCTGGCAAATGCAATCGCCACCGCGACCACGACCAACCCCGCAGCCACCGCAAAGGTCATCGCCATTCCGTGCGCGACGGCCGCCGGGGCTGCCGCCGCGATATCTCTCGTCCCCACGGCGAAGGCGAACACCGCGCCCATCACCGCCGTGCCGGTGACGAGGCCGAGATTGCGCGAGAGGCTGAGCATGCCAGACACCACGCCGCGCTCGCTTCTGTCGACATCGGCCATGACGGCGGTGTTGTTGGCGGCCTGGAACAGCTGGTAGCCCGGCGTGAGCACGGCGATCGCCGCCGCGTAGCCGGCAACGCCGAAGAGGCCCGGCAGCGCTGTGAGCGCGGCGCAGCCGGCGACCATCAGCGCCAGGCCGGCGACGACCATCGCTGCCGCCCCCAGCCGATCGACGATACGCCCGGCAATGACGCCGCAGACCGCCGAGACCACGGGGCCGATCGACAGCACGGCCCCGGTCGCCGCTTCGCTCAGGCCCAGCGCGCGCGACAGGTAGAACGGGCCGACGACCAGGGTGGCCATCATCACCGTCGAGACCAGCGCGTTCATGGCGAGGCTTGGCGCCAGCACCCTGTCGCGCAGCAGCGCGAGCTTGACCAGGGGCGACGCCACCTTGGCCTCGGCGACGGCGAACAGCGCCGCGCCAGCCACGGCCGCGCCGAGCAGCGCCGCGTTGAGGCCGCCGAAATGGCCGCGCCCGATGGTCATGGCCAGCGCATAGGCGGCAAGCGTGGCGGCGAGCAGCAGCGTGCCCGGCATATCGAAGCGGGCCTTGGCGCCCGCCGCCTGGCGCGGGACGCTCGCCGCTGGAAGGAAGCGCCAGGCGGCGAGCAGCGCGGCGCCGCCCAGCGCGGCATTGACGAGGAAGATCGAGCGCCAGCCGAGGGCGGCGATCAGCACGCCGCCGAGCGAGGGGCCGAGCGCCGTGCCGATCGCCGACATGGTGCCGAGCAGTCCCATGGCGCTGCCGGTGCGTTCCCTCGGCACAGTCTCGCCGACGATGGCTATCGTCAGCGCCATCATCACCGCCGCGCCCAGCCCCTGCACGGCGCGCGCGGCGATCAGCAGCGCCAGCGACGGGGCAAGCGCGGCGACAAATGAGGCGACGCTGAACAGCGCCAGGCCGGCGATCAGCAGCAGCCTGCGGCCGACGAGATCGCCGAGGCGCCCGACGCTGACGATCAGCGCGGTGATGGCGAGCAGATAGGCGAGCACCACCCATTGCACCGCCGGAAACGACGCGGCGAAGACCACGCTCAGCGTCGGCAGCGCGACATTGGCGATGCTGGTGGCGAGCGAGGAGACGAGCATGGCCAGAGACAGGCTGGCCAGCGCGCCCGCCGTCGCACGGCTTACAGGCGCGGCGCGGGTCTCGGCAATATCGGCCATGATGTCTTCTCCGTCGGGTGAATTCGCCGGGAAGATAGGCGTCCAGCCGATATGGCGGAACGCGCAGCATTTGCACTTGATCAGTGCATGAAACGCCATGTCATCGCGCGACAACCATGCTATGGTTGCGCTTATGTCGCGACCCGATCTCAACCTGCTCGTCACGCTGGATGTGCTGCTTGCCGAAGGCAGCGTCGCCAGGGCGGCGCGGCGGCTGAAGCTCAGTCCTTCGGCGATGAGCCGGGCACTGGCGAGGCTGCGCGCGGCGACCGGCGATCCGCTTCTGGTGCGCGCCGGGCGAGGCCTGGTGCCGACGCCGCGCGCAGCGGAGCTCGGCGCGGAGGTCGGCCGGCTGGTGAAGGAGGCGGAAGCGGTGCTGCGGCCCGCCGAGCGGCTCGACCTCGCGCGGCTCAACCGCAGCTTCACGCTGCGCAACAGCGACGGCTTCGTCGAGAATTTCGGCCCCGCGCTGCTGGCCCGCGCGGCTGAGGAAGCGCCGGGCGTGCAATTGCGCTTCGTGCCCAAGCCCGACAAGGACAGTGGCCCGATGCGCGAGGGCGCGGTCGATCTGGAGACCGGTGTGATCGGCACCACGACCGGGCCGGAGGTGCGGTCGCGGGCGCTGTTCCGCGACCGCTTCGTCGGCGTCGCGCGCCCCGGCCATCCTTTGAGCGAAGGCCGCATGACCGCCGCCCGCTTCGCGGCCGGCCGCCACATATTGATCTCGCGGCGCGGGCTCGATCGCGGCCCGGTGGATGACGCGCTGGAGCTCGCCGGGCTGACGCGGACGATCGCGACCGTCGTCGGCGGCTTCGCCGAGGCGCTGGCGCTGGCGCGCGGCTCGGACCTCATCGCCACGGTGCCGGAGCGCTATACGGGCACGCTGCGCGAGGGCCTGTTCACCTTCACGCTGCCGGTCAAGCTCGTCCCGCTGACGATCTCGCTGTTGTGGCATCCGAGGCTCGATGCCGACCCGGCGCATCGCTGGCTGCGGGGGCTGGTGAAGGATGTGTGCGGCGGGGCGCGTAATCCCGGCCCTGAGAGGGATTGACGCGGCGAGGTACCAACCATCGCCGCGGGGACACTTCTTTAACGTTAGCCTTTACTAACGTATACTGCGCACAAGAAAAACCGTGCCGTTCATGGAACCCGTGGCATGGTCAGCGCGTTGCCGGGCGCTTTTGAAACAGCCGGAGGCTCGCTTGGGCGAATTCAGGAAGTTCGCGTGCCCCCGGTGCCTGGGCGCCGGCAAGGTATTCGAGTGTGAAAAACAGGTGGTGTCGAAAGGTTCATGCTGTCCCTCGGGCACGTTGCGCGACAATTGCCCCGGACAACGGGTTTCCTGCCGGGCCTGCAACGGAACCGGCCTGCGCGGCTACGGCGCACCTCCTCTTTGGCAGGACTGAGCGGCGAGAGGTGCATCAAGGCCGGTGCGGCTCAGGTCCGCGACCTTCGAATTCAAAGCAATTGGGCAGAGCCGATTCCTGGAACTGCTTTAGGCGCTGGCGCCGCCCATCAGCGCGGCGACCAGGGTCGCCAGGAAGACAAGCAGCCCCAATGCGACCCGGTCCAGCCACCCGCGCCGTCTGGCAAGGATCTCGAACAACCGATTGGCCATCGCAACTTCCCCCTTTGCCGGCATTGTATCACGTCTTTCATGAGCAGATCATGAAACGGCTCACACGCGCGCCAAAAAGCGCTTTCAAGAGGAGAACCCCTCGCCGCCGGGCGCCGATCTTGCACCGCCGAAATGCCCCCAAAAAAAGTCAGGGTCGAAGGGACAGTCGGTCTGGCGAAAAATCAGCTTATTCAAGCGGATACGCATATATGTGCGGCGCGGTATGCTGGATATCGGAAATGCCTGGAATTCCGCCATTTCATGGCTTTTCGCCGTGGCCCCAGCATTGGTGCCAAGCGTGCTTCGGGCGCGAAAAGGCGGCTAGAAAGGCGCTTCTGGAGCCCTCGCCGGCGGCGTTGACAGGGCACCGCGCCAATGGCACTTCGCAAGCACTGGTCACGCCATGACCGTTGCTGTTGGGGACGGACGGGGTTTCAGCAGCTTGGCGGCGGCGCCGGACGGGCGGGCACCTGCGCAGTGTACCGCCCGCTCCTGGCCGGTCCAGGCTTCCAGTTCTGCCGCTGCTTGCAACGCAACCGATCGCGCTTGCGCGCCGGGAATGACACAGGACAATTAGCCGGCATGCCGCAGCCAATGGCGGTCGAACACGTCGAGGATGGCGCGGAACTCGGACGGCGGGATCTGGTTGACGCCGCCATCGCCATCGGCGCTGAGGAATTGGCCGAGCTGGCGGTCGACCGCTTCCGGGTGCTCCATGACGATGCCGAGGCTTGCCAGGTCGGCGGCGATCGAGATGCCGGGCGGCAGGGGGCCCCATTGTTCGGCGGCGGGAGCATCGCGCAGGCGCACCAACAGGATCCTGGTGAGCGAGGGCTGCGCTTCCGGGGCGAAGATGGCGGTGCCGACCATATAGCCGCCGAGCACGCTCACCGGCTGCGTATGCGGGAACAGGCAAAGGAAGGACTGCGCCTCGCCGCCCACCTCCTTCAGATGCAGATAGAGGCTGCGCTTTGTCGGCGTGACCGGCCCGGAGAACTGCAACTGCCCGGTCGGCGATGTCTCGCGATATATGGCGTTGAAGGCATGCGCACCGGGCCCCGCCTCGATCGCCAGGCGGCCCCTGATGAGCTGGCCGCGATAATAGGGCGACCAGGCGCTAGTGTACCAGGCATAGGTCCCGGCGAGCGCTAGTCCGATGCCTCTGTCGTCATGCCCGGGCGAGGCAGCGGACTGCGCGTGGGCGCGGCGTTCGAGCTCCGCCACGCCGATGCCGTGGCGGGCCGCGATGGCGGCCGCGAAGCTCGGCAGATCGCTCTCGGCGATCCAGGCGCCGGGCTGCTCGAGGCGCAGCACTTTCGCCCAATCGTCGTAGACGCTTTGCTCGCGCGGCTGAGCCCGGCCCTGCAGCCATTTGTCGGCGCGGCCGAGATCGAATGCCGTTTTGGCGTTGACGCCCCGGAACGCTGCCGCGAGATCCTTGCGGGTGACGGTGCCGAGCACGGCCGATGTCAGCCGCAGCTTCTGCGCGATATGCTGTGCCATCGAACCGCCCCCTCGGACCCCATGCCCTTCCGAGAATCATGCCTGGCCGCGGCCGCCCCCGGGCACGGCGTCGACTCGTGAGGATACGCATGGTCGCGACGCTGCGCGCCGGACTTTCGTCCTGCGCCCGACGTCCGGTGCTCTGACCTTCCACAGGCCGATGCCACGGAAATTCCGCAGAATTCCACGCCCTTCCACATGGCCGCCCTTTGCCCCCGGGCAGCTGGCGCTAAGCTCGCATCGGGCAAGGGGCAGACCGTCATGAAAAACGCGCTGAATGCGGGCTTGAGCACGTCATCCCCTTCCTTTGCAGAACTGTGACACGCTCGATTTCGAGCGACGGCGAATCCCGGCTCAAAAGCCGGCGACGAGCAAACCGTGTTGCCACCTCATCCGGGAGGAATGTTCAGATGACCTCGACCACTTCTTCGACACTCACCTTCATCTTGTTTGTTTCGGGATGCATAGCGCTGGCGCTGCTGTTCATCAACGCGCCGCAGGGGGAATTCCAGTCGAAATACGTCAAGGCAACGCCCGCTACGCAAGGAGCGTCGCCCACCCGCATCGACATCGACAACGACGCGCATGCGATACGCTTCTATGTCGACGGCAAGCAGGTCGCGCTGCTCGACGCATCTGGCTTCAAGCCATGAGGAGGCCGCAGAGCCAGGAAAGGAAACCTGCCATGAAGATCGTCCTATCCGCGCTGACGGCGCTTCTCCTTTCGGTCGTGCTGACGCAAGGCGCCGGGGCCAAGACGAAAATCCCGGTGACCGAAGACAAGGCCGCCACGACTGGCATGCATCGGCCGCCGCTCGATCGGACGGCAACCGGCGGTATCGTGCCTTTGGCGGGCCAGACGCCGAAGACCGGGGATCCGGGCCAGGCCTATCCGCAGCCGCTGGACCTGCATTTCTAGCGGCAATTGCGGGAAGCGCACCCGACGGTTCCGGTCCCGCAACCGCGCAAGACTGATGGCCGTCAGCCCTCCGGGATCGGCGAGAAAAAGAAGTGGGCGAACGACCCAGGCGACAGCCCACCCGGCCAGCCTGAGGGCTGGGGGCTCGGCGCCGTCGGCAAGGCGGCGCCTGCCCCCCGCGCGGGCCGCGCCATGCGGTCCGCGCGGGCCAAGCGCGCGGCTTGACCAGGCCATGGCCGGCGCGATAGGCGGGCGCAGGCCATCCAACCGATGAAAGACCCGCCATGACCGACCTTATTGTGAAAGACAGCAACGGCACGCCGCTGAAGGATGGCGACTCCGTGACGCTGATCAAGGACCTCAAGGTCAAGGGCACGTCCGAGACGATCAAGCGCGGTACGCTGGTGAAGAACATCCGCCTCAACGGCAATCCCGGCGAGATCGAATGCAACACCAAGCAGGTCAAGGGCCTGGTGCTGAGGACGGAGTTCCTGAAGAAGGCGTGATTGCGGGATCCCATCTCCCCTTATGTTGCACTGCGTTAGATTTGTTGCATTGCGATATCGACGCATAGGGCCGAGGCTTTGCCTCAGGCGGGATACGAACGAGCATTCACGAGGTTCGTATTCGTGTCAGCATCCGCGCAGGATTTCCGACCCGATATAGAAGGGTTGCGGGCGGTGGCCGTGGCGGGCGTCGTGGCCTGCCATTTCGGCCTGGCGGCCCTGCCGGGCGGCTTTGCCGGGGTCGTCTTCGTCATCTCGGGCTTGGTCTCCTTCATCCTCTGCGCCTGGCTGACGAGCGTTTCGCAGCCCTGGGCCTTCTACTTCTCGCCGCTGCGCGCATGGGAATTTGCCGCCGGCGGCCTCGCATCGATGGCGGCGGCGCGGCTTTTGCAGGAGCGTCCGCTGCTGGGGCGGGCGTTGAGCCTGGCCGGCCTGGCGATGATCGGGGCCGCTTATCCCGCCTTCAGCGAGGACGCTCCCTTCCCCGGCTTTCTGGCGCTTCTGCCTGTCGCCGGCACGGTCCTTCTGCTCAAGGCGGGAGCGGCCGGCGCCAGGGACGGCTATTCACCCGATTGCGGGCGGAATTGGGTGAATGCCGCCCTGGCGCTGCCGCCCTTGCAGTGGATTGGCAGGCTCTCCTATTCGATCCATCTGTGGCATTGGCCGCTCATCGTCTATGCCGGCATGCTGGCGCCGGAGCTGACGCCCATCGAGCGGCTCTATTGCCTCGCGCTGACGCTGGCGCTGCCCGCCCTCACCTACCGCCTCATCGCGAACCCGATCCGTCGCAACGGCTGGCTGATGGCCAATGCGGCGCGGGCGCCGGTGCCGGCCCTCCTCCTGACCGGCACCGGCGTCGCAGCCGCCCATGGCTCGCCTTCCGCGACCAGCACCATATGGCCACGCCCTTCGAGGAATCGCTTTAGCCGGAGGTGGAGAAAAGGGTGATTTCGAAGGTGGGAAGGTAGGGCGGAGCGAAGAAGCGTATCTAAGCTGGGTTCCTCCCCCCGCCAAAGGCGGGGGAGAGGTGGCCGCGAAGCGGACGGAGAGGGGCCTTCGTAGGGCGCTCCCCTCTCCGTCTCGGCTTCGCCGAGCCACCTCTCCCCACTGCGTGGGGCGAGGAACCCTTATCCTGAGGCGCGGCGATCCTTAGCGCCCCCCTCTGGCCTGCCGGCCATCTCCCCCGCAAGGGGGGGAGATCAGCAGTTCCGGCGCCGCGCCCCCTACCCCACCACAACCACAAAATGCTTGGTCACCGGCTCGAGGATTTTCCAGGTGCCCTTGAAATCCGCCTCGACGACGAAGGCGTCGCCGGGGCCGACCTCGACCGGCTCGCCGCCGTCGGGTGTGATGATGATGCGGCCGGCGATCATGTGGACGAATTCATAGTCGGTGTAGGTGGCATGATAGGTGCCGGGCGAGGCGCGCCAGGTGCCGGACAGCACCTTGCCGTCCTCGGTGGTGTGCTGCACGGCGGTCTGCATCGTGGGGGAACCCTCGACGGCGATCCAGCCCGGCAGATCGCCGCCATCGGCATGCTCGACGGCGCCGAATTTGAGAATGGTGGATCTGGTCATCGGATGCTCCTGGTTTCGCCGGAATTGGCTGGCGACGGCATAGCCGATGACGGCATGCGTTGCACGCGGCGATACGACAGCGAGGGGCGATGCGGCGACGGATGCCTAAAGGTTCGCGGCTGAGGATCAGCGGGTTCAGCTCGGCCGCGTTGCATCCAGAATCAAAAGCCCGCCGGATGGCGGGCTTTTCAGTGTCCGGTCAGATCAGGTCGGAGTGGAAGATGGTGTTGCGACGATGCCGCTCAGCTTTTCGCGCCTGACCAAAACAGGCTTCTCATAGGTCTTCTTCATGGTACCCCCTTTCAAGGCTTTCAGGTCCGCATGTGGAACCTTAAAGCTGGCGCGGCCCATAAGCTGTAGCACATTAGCAACACTTAACAGACGTTCGGCAGGGATTACGGCGTTAAGCATCACTGTCCCGTTTCGGGACTGGCACTCGTCTTGCTATGAAGAGATTGCCGGTGTCCTCCCGCCGGTCCTGATCGGGGATCAGGTTTAAATCTCGCCGGGCCTGTGGGCTTTGGGCATTAGGGTAGGTCCGGCGAGTTTTTCTTTTCCCCCACCGTTTTGCCGCACCGTTACGCCACCGGCGGGCGCTCCGCCTTCACTCCGCGGCCTGCAACTGTTTCCTGCGCGCCGGCTGCCTGCGCCGGTGGCCGGCCTTGAGCGTGACGGCCGCCTTTCTGGAAAGCGCTCCGGTGACCGCGTCGATCATACCGAAGGCCACGAAGTCGGCGTTGAGAGTGGCAGCCAGTTCTGCCGCGGCCTCGACATCGCCATTGCCGACTTCCGACCAGAAAACGATGCCGACCCGAAGCTTCGCCTTGTTGCGCTTCAGCCGACGAACCATGAAGCGCGCGTGCCGGGTGGATTGGCGGTTGAGGAAGCCGATCACGACCGCATCGATGGCTTCGAGGTCGAGACGGCGGATCGCCAGTGGCTCGAGCTCGGTAAAGCTCGCCTTCGACACCGAAGCGCCCTGCACTTCCAGCACCTGCGCCAGCATCGCGGCGGCGGCGTCGTCGAGCTCGCCGCGCCCGCCGGCGCAGAGCACTGCGATGCCCGAGCCGTCGGGCAGATCGACCTCCTCTTCCTCCACCTCGGCAGGCTTGGCTTCGGCAGGGTTTTTCTCGCTAGCCTTGTTTTTCTCGCCAGCCTCGCTGTCGGCTGCTTTCTCATCGGCAGCGGCCGCCTGCTCGCTCTCTTCCTCCTCGGCCTCCTGCTGGGCGCTGTCGTCGAGATTGGCGACCAGCGTCATGGCGCTGTCGGCGAGCTGCCGGCGCTGCGCGTCATCCATGACGCCGCGCTCCCGGTCCTGCTCGCCGAGCAGCAGCGCGGGAATCGCCACCTGGCCGTAGAATTCGAACAGATACTTGTCCTCCAGCATCTCCTCGGCATGGTCGGTCGCCTCGTCCGGGTCGCCGGCCAGGAGCCGCTGGTAGAGCCTGGCATGCGGCTCCAGCACCGGCTCGTTGCCGAACAGGACGTCGAGGAACTCGAACTGCGGCACGTGCCGGCCAAGCACCACCAGGCAGACGGTGAGCGGCGTCGACAGCACCAGGCCGATCGGCCCCCACAGCCAGGTCCAGAAGATCGCCGCCACGATGATGGCCAGGGGCGACAAGCCGGTATGCGAGCCATAGAGCCAGGGCTCGATGACATTGCCGGTGACGAGCTCCACGACGACGAACAGCGCGGCGGTCCACAACAGCAGCGACCAGCCGGGCGCCACGGCCAAGGCGAGGAACAGCGGCAGCAGCGCGCCGATGATCGGGCCGATATAGGGCACGAAGCGCAGCGCCAGCGCCAGCAGGCCCCAAAGCAGCGCGTTGGGGATGCCGAGCACCCAGAGCCCTATCGTGATGGGCACGGCGTAGATGATGTTGACCACCAGCTGCATCAGCAGATACTGGCCGACGCGCTTGCCGGCATCCTGCAGCGCCTGCGTGGTGCGGTGGAGGTCGCCATAGCCGACCAGCCGGATGAAGCGGTCGCGCAGGTCCTCGCGCTCCATCAGCATGAAGATGACGACGATGACGACGAGGCCGGCGGAGCCGAGCGGGCTGATCAGCGGCCCGATCAGGTTCTGCAGCACCTCGAGCGGCTTTTCATGCGAGACGACCTCGACCGGGATCGGCTCGCGCTTCGGCGCCTGGGCGGCCGAGGGCAGCTGCGGCTCCTGGCGGTCGATCTCCTGGCCGACGCGCTCGATGACGCCGCCGAGGCGCGAGATGATGCCGCCGCCGAGGCCGTTTTCCTTCAGCGCGCGGACCTTGGTCAGGATGTTGATCTGGTAGAGGGGGATGTTCTGCGCGAGATCGCTGACCTGGGTGGCGACCACGAAGGAGAACAGCGAAAGCGCCGCGAAGGCGCCGGCGACGCTGGCGATGACCGCCGCGATGCGCGGAACCCCCGCGCGCTTCAGTGAGGACACGACGGGCGCTATCGCGAAGGTCAAAAGTAGCGCGACGGCGATCGGCAGGAACACCTCGCGCCCGAAATAGAGCGCGGCCACCGTGACGACCACGCTGGCCACAGTCGGCAGCGCCGTGCGCGGATGGCCCCTGGACGCGGCGAGCAGGCCTTCCAGCCTCGGCTCCGACGCCCCGTTCCCGCGATTGGCCGCCACCATCGAGCCTCCATGCCGTCCGTCCGGCAATGATCCCAGATACTTCGCCGGCGTGCAACGCGCCGAAGCCCGGTCGGTTGCAATTGCTCTAATAAATATCCGGGCTCATGCGGTTGCGGGGACGAAGCGATGTGTCGGATCCGGCGCCTTGCGTCCTGCCCCTGCCCAGTCCGCGGGTGGCAACCGGTCAGGGAACATGGACCGCCGGAAATCGTTGTCTTGCCGAAGGGGCCTCGAAACTCAAGGAGGCAGCGATGAAAAAGCTTCTGCTTGCTTCGATGATCGCCATCGCCTCGGCGTTCGCGATCGCGCCGGCCAGCGCCGGCGGCGTGCAGCTCGGTATCGGCATCGGTCCGGGCTATGACGATGGCTATTACAACGACTATGGCGGCTATTACCCGCACCGCTACTACCGCCATGTCTACAATGACGACTATTACGACAATGGCGGCTATGTGGTGCGCTATCACAACCGCTATCACCGCCATCATTGCCGCACCGAGCTGATAACCCACTGGCGCCATCACCACCGCGTGACGGAAGAAGTGCGCGTGTGCGGTAACGGCTACTACAACAACTATTAGCAGTAAGCCTTAATGATCGCGCGAGGCGGCTCTGCCGCCCGCGCGACCTCGCGTCCGGCGCCACAGGCGCTTGGGACAGGACGCTTCGGTTGGCGGCCCAGGCTTCCCGGCACTTTCCGATCTTGCTGAGGCTGCAGACCCGTCGCGAGCGAATATTAGCAGTTGCGGGAACACCGGCCGCCTCAGGCGCGTTTATAGGGTGATCGACCTTCAGGAGGAGGTTGCCCCATGAAAAAGCTCCTATTTGCTTCGGTTATCGCAGTCGCCTCGGCGGCGGCCACGGTAGCGCCGGCGGACGCGCACGGCTTCTTCGGTCTCGGTTTCGGGCCGTTTGGCGGCTATCCGTTCTACGGCGGTCCGATGTATGGCGGCCCGTTCTACGATTATGGCGGCCGCTACTACGGCCCGCGCTACTATGACGACTATTATCCCGGCTACGTGGTCCGCTATCCGCACCGGTACTATTACAGGCACTACTACGTCTATCATCACCGGCACCACCATAGGCACCACTACTGGCACCACAGGCATCACCACCGGTACTATTACAGGTACTAGGCGGGGCACTTTGCACGCTCGACGTTGCGTTGCCGCGGCGTACGGAAACGGCACTGACGAGACGCAAGCGCAGGCCATACTTCGCGGTCGTCATCCTAGGGCGGAGCAAGGAGCGAAGCGACGCGCGCAGACCCTAGGATCCATGCCGTGAGATACGAGTGCTACCACGGCGTAGAATTCTGATCCGTGGCATTCCTCGGCCCACGTCACGGCATGGATCCTTGGGTCAAGCCCAAGGATGACGAAGAGGGTTTGGGCCTCTTTCGCCAGCTTCGCGCAGCGCCTTGCAAATCCTTCCCGACATGCCATCTAAATCACCGGCATCCAGGAGAATCACGTGACGCAGCGAAGCGGCAGCGCCGACCTGCCGCTGCATGGCGGGCGGGTCCCGAAATGGCTGGGCGAGCGCATGACCAGGCTCGGCGCGGTGCTGTGCGAGGCGATCATTCACCATTACGGCCGCGACGAGCTCTTGCGGCGGCTGGCGCATCCCTTCTGGTTCCAGTCCTTCGGCGCCGTGATGGGCATGGACTGGCATTCCTCCGGCATCACCACTTCCGTCATCGGCGCGCTGAAGCGCGGGCTGAACCCGCTCAGCAACGAGCTCGGCATCCATGTCTGCGGCGGGCGCGGCGCGCATTCGCGCAAGACGCCGGGCGAATTGCTGGCCATCGGCGACCGCGTCGGCCTGGACGGCGATGCTCTCGCCACCGCCAGCCGGCTGGTGGCCAAGGTGGACAGCGCCGCAGTGCAGGACGGCTACGATCTCTATCTGCACGGCTTCATCGTCGCCGATGACGGGCGCTGGGTGGTGGTGCAGCAAGGCATGAACGGCGACGCCCGCCAGGCGCGCCGCTATCACTGGCTGTCGGAAGGCTTGACCAGCTTCGTCGACCAGCCGCATGCCGCGATAGAGGGCGAGCGCCAGGGCGAGATCATCAACCTCACCGACCACCGCGCCGAAAAAGCGCGCGGCGGCCAGGTCGAGCTGCTCAAGACGATGAGCCCGGAAAAGATCCTGACCGAGCTTGCCGTGCTGGAGCCGCGGCCCGAGCCCGAACCCGCCGCCCAGCCGCTGCTGCCCAACCTCGTCATGCCGGCGCATCACGACGTGCGCGAAAGCGACATCGTCATGCGCCGCCTGCACGGCAACATCGCCTCGGCCATCGAAAGCGGCCCCAAGGATTTCCCCGAGCTGCTGCTGGTCCCCGGCGTCGGCCCGCGCACGGTGCGCGCGCTCGCCATGGTCTCCGAAGTCGTGCACGGCGCACCCTACCGCTTCTCCGACCCGGCCCGCTTCTCGCTCGCCCACGGCGGCAAGGACCGCCACCCCTTCCCCGTGCCGCTGAAAGTCTATGACGAGACGATTTCCGTGCTGAAATCGGCGGTGGGCAAGGCAAAGCTCGGGCGGAGCGAGGAGCTGGAGGCGCTGCGAAGG
>NZ_RZRX01000329.1:0-5672 GCF_003997405.1 Mesorhizobium sp. M2A.F.Ca.ET.042.01.1.1 | reverse complement strand
GCCGTCCCTGGTGCAGCGTCTGGCGAATGGCGTCGGGACCGCCCGGCGAGACCAGGCCGTCATCATCACGCATGCTGAGCAGCCGACGGTCGATGCTGGTGAAGCGTTCCTGCTCCATTTCCCGGCGCAGGCGAAGCTCAATCTCGCGGTCGGTTCGCGGACCGAGATCGAGGCTGACCAGCTCGGCCGCCCGCTCGCGGATGCCAGATGAGATATATTCGCGCGCGATGACCAGGTTCTCGCCACGGTCGTCCCTGCCACGGACGATGATGTGGCTGTGCGGGTGGCCGGTGTTGAAATGATCGACCGCGACCCAGTCGAGCTTCGTGCCGAGGTCTTCCTGCATCTGCGCCATGAGCCGCCGCGTCAGCGCCTTGAGGTCGTCGTACTCGATGCCGTCTTCGGCAGCGACGATGAAGCGGAACTGATGGCGGTCGCCGTCCGCGCGATCGATGAACGCCTTGCCGTCGACGCGGCCGCTGTCGGCGCCGTAGAGCTCGCCAGGTTCACCTTCGCGGGTGACCCCGTCGCGCTGAAGATAGCGTAGATGGGCACGCGCCCCGTCCGCGCCCTTGCCGGCGAGCTTGACGACCCGCGCCTTGACGATCACCCGGCGCTGGCGGAAGGCGGCATACCGGTCGCGCGATTTCAGCAGTGCGGCGGCCGCCCCGCCGCGCCCTGTCCGGCTTCCTGTGAAGCGACCACCGCGTTGCGGCCGGCCGCCAGCCCGGTTGATCGCCGCACGAACCTGGCCGGCATAGCGTTTGCCGGCCTTCGAGCCGCGCGACCCGATTTTGCCGAGCTTCGGCCTGAACTCGTCATCCTTAATGCGAGCCTCCCAGACATATCAAGCAAAATCAGACACTTACACGTCAAACCCTCTTGGCACCGGCGGCAGCCTCCCGGAAAAACGATGTGCAGACAAAGATTTAACCGCCTCCTGGAGGCGGTACCTTTATCTTGCCTTCCGCGCCCAGCCCCGCCAGACGCGCCCCCGTCCGCCATGGCTAACGCACCGGCTCCTTCGGCTGCGCGCCGTCCTTGCCGAGCGGCACGAAGAGATCGCCGTTTCGCACGCCTGAGTGAACACCGTCATGAATGAAGA
The DNA here is from genome assembly GCF_003997405.1 of Mesorhizobium sp. M2A.F.Ca.ET.042.01.1.1. Classification (NCBI taxonomy): domain Bacteria; kingdom Pseudomonadati; phylum Pseudomonadota; class Alphaproteobacteria; order Hyphomicrobiales; family Phyllobacteriaceae; genus Mesorhizobium; species Mesorhizobium sp. M2A.F.Ca.ET.042.01.1.1. The sequence continues at coordinate 4,567 of NZ_RZRX01000329.1, read as the reverse complement.
ACAGCGACCGTCCGAGAGGAGCGATTTGCGCCTTTGGAGCGACAGATTGGCTTTCGAACGCCTCGATGTCGGCCGCCGAAACTCCGGCCGCCTTGAGTTGGTCGAGGTACTCGACGGTCTCTTCTGGCAGCGGTTTGCCACGCTTCAAATGCTCGTCGTAGCGCTCGGGACCGGCATTGTAGGCGCCAAACAGGCCAGGAAATCCGAAGCGGTCATACATGGCACTGAGATAGGCCGTGCCGGCCAGGATATTGTCGCGCGGATCGTGGGGGTTAGGCCCAAGGCCGTGTTCGACCCGCATCTCTTCATAGGTGCCGGGCATCACCTGCATGAGGCCCATGGCGCCAGCGGGGGAGGTGATGGGGCGGCCGCCGCGCATTGTCTTGCCGCCGCTTTCGGCAGCCATGACGGCATAGATCCAGGCTTGGGGAATATGGAAGCGCCGGCTTGCTTCCGATACCAACGTCTGCCACTTTCGCAGCTGCGGACTTTGGGAGATGGCGACCGGCTCAGCGCCGGTCGAGGCGGAACAGGCGCATGGCGCAATGGCGATCATGCCCAACAAGAGGAGGGTCACTCGGTCCATAGTGGTACGAGCCTCCCGATGACATTTTGAGTGGGAACAGGCCCGAAATAGCGGCTGTCGAAGGAGCGGTTTTTGTCGCTGCCGAGCAGGAAAACCTCGTTATCCCCGAGCGCTCGGCAGCCGTTCCACCATGGCAAAGGTCGGCCTTCGGCGTCGATTTTGAGCCGGCGCGCGACGATGTCGCCGCCGATGATGATGGCGTCATTGAAGGCGCAGACATTATCGTCCGGCAGCGCTGCAAGACGTTTTGCCAGCGGCACATTGCGAGGCAGATAGCTGCGCTCGGCGGCGAGATACGCCGCGTATTCAGGCGGGCGCACGAGCACGAGATCGCCACGCGCCAGCGCTCCCGCAGCGATGCGGTAAAGGCCGATCGGCGCGCTGGCCGAGGCGTTCCAGACCAGCCAAGGGGCGGGCTTTCCCAGCGCCGTGAAGCCCAAAAGACCGAGACCGGCCGCGGCCAAGGCGACCGTCTTACGGGCTCGAACACGCCTCAGGCGGCTGCCGATCAGATGGATGGAAGGGCGCCGCCTCATGAACGGCCTCCCGTGCCGCCCTGGCCGGAACCGGCCTTGCCATCGCCGGCGATGGAGTGCTGCGGGTGTCCTTTCGACCAATGGTCGAGTTCGTCGATGTGATAGCGGACATAGCGGCCGTGCTTGCGGAATTTCGGGCCGCCGCCCTTGAGCCGCATCTTTTCGAGCGTGCGCTGGGAGAGCCCGATATAGAAGGCGGCTTGGGCTGTGCTGAGAAACGGGCTGCCCTTTTTCGCGCGGGCCGCGCGTTCGTTTTCGTCGTCCATGATGATCCTCGTTTCGCTTCGGACAAGCGAGGGCGAGGATGGGCGAGGGAGATCGTCTCGGGGACGGGCGAAGAGTCGGGGGAGAGTTTTCGCCGCCCTTTAGGGCGGACGGGGTTTGGGTGGAACTCCTGGGAATGAGCCCCGCGCCGGGGCTGCGGCGCGAGGCTCTTATCTCGGCCGGTCAGTCGGCCGGGTTCCAGATGATGGCGTAGGTGTCGTGATCGTCCTGGCCGGCGGCTCGGCCGAGATTGGCGTAGAGCTTGCGCGGTCCGAACTCCGGCGCTGCAATCGACAGGCTCACATAATCCTTGCCGGAAGTCTCGCCGGTGCGGATCCAGCCAGCGCCGACTTCGACCCCTTGCGTAAGCACCCGGAAGTCGGGATGGTTATCGGCGCTCTTGGCCTGGTTGGGGACGATATCGATGTCGGCGCGGACGCTGAGCGTCTTGAACTGGCCCTTGTAGGCGCCGTTTTCCTGCTTGTTGACGTAACCGATCGCGGTCATTTCGAAGTCTCCTTTTGTGGTTTCGCCGGGGACCATCCCCTGCGATGGCGCACCGTAATGGGCGCGTCAGGACCGCCTGAATCCGACAGGGCCGCAGCGACAGTGAAGGACCCGAGCGGGCAGCTTTTTTGTGAGCGAAGCGGCGCGAGGAAGCCGCCGCAGGCGGCGGGGAAAAAAGCTGATGGCGCGAGGGTTTCGGGCGGCCGGACCCGCCCATAGGTCGACAAGCCAGCCGCAGGGATGGTCCTTGGAGAGAGCATGGAGACCGCTCGCCAAGTGCGGTCTGTCAGCCAAGCAGGACGCCGGGATGAAACGGCCTGCAAAGATGCTGCGCCCTTATGCCGGATCGAGATCGTGCCAGCGGGTCGGGCGCCAGAGCAGACATCCGGCATGGTGCGATCTATGAAAGCAGGGCTCGCCAGCGGGAATTTGATACGCGAGGGGGCCAAAGTAAGGCTGGATGAGAAGCCGGTGCTACCTGCAGGTCCAGTGTCATGTGGCGGCGCTCGGGAAACCGCTACGCAATGTAACGCGCTCTTATGAGGCGAACAGACCGGCCCCAAAACCGATCGACCGGTGGTCGGCGCGAAACGCGTCATGCCTGTCCGAAAGCTGACAGTGGCAGAAGACGCATGTCGGGTTCCGCACAATTGACCATGCTGGATTTGTGAGGTTTTCAGGGAGAGCCATGCGTTCACTTCCCAGTGAGCTTTGGCACGGCATTTGCTCTTGATGTGGCAACACGGATCGAAGGTTGACTGCATGCACAAGCGCGAGATGAGCAATGCTCTCCTTTCCTGGAGGCTTGGCAGCAGATTCGATTTGACGTTGCGAGGAGCTTCAGCCGCTCGCGGCGGAAGTGATCTCAAATCTGAAGGCACCGTTGGGGCCGCAGCCATCAAACACATCTTTCTCTTTTTCGCAGCTCGTCTTCAACGCGATGCGGACTTCTTCGCGTCGACGGCGGCCGAAGGTGGAGAAGGGGCTCGACTTGCAAAAAGGAGTTGTCAATGACGTCTTACGTTCGCACCAACAGCCCGGCGCAGGTGCGCTCACTGTCCACCTTTGGCAAGCATCTGCAAAGGAGCGTGCTGACGGCGACGCTGCTTGCCGCGGCTTCGACGGGAAGTGAAGCGCAGCCCTATGTTCGTGCTGACGGCAGCACGACTGACGACTTGGAAGCGGCGCGAGCAAGTTGGCGTCATGACGCCGAATTCAATGGAAATGTGGGGCTCGCAGCCATCAACGCGGATGCCGCGTATGCGTTGGGTTCCACCGGGGAGGGGGCCAGAGCTCCTCGCCTGCCCTCGTCCGTCTTGACGAGTGCCCGCTTACAGCCTACCTCACTATCGCGTTAGCACTCGTCCATCGCGAGTGCTAACAAAAACCCCTCAACAGCGCACCAGGGAAAAATCCGAAAATGGCAAAGTCGAAGTTCCGCCCGCTGCATGACCGCGTGGTCGTTCGCCGGGTCGAATCCGAATCCAAGACCGCTGGCGGGATCATCATCCCCGACACGGCAAAGGAAAAGCCGCAGGAAGGCGAGATCATCGCTGTCGGCTTCGGCGCTCGTGACGAAGCTGGCAAGCTGGTCCCGCTGGACGTCAAGGCCGGCGACCGCATCCTGTTCAGCAAGTGGTCGGGCACGGAAGTCAAGCTCAATGGCGAAGACCTTCTGATCATGAAGGAATCCGACATCATGGGCATCATCGGCTCATATCAGGCCCTTTCGTCAACTGAATTCCCGGGCTCGATTGAAGCCCCTGCCAGGAGCTAAAAATGGCTGCCAAAGACGTAAAATTCTCCCGCGATGCCCGCGAGCGCATGCTGCGCGGTGTCAACATCCTCGCTGACGCGGTGAAGGTCACGCTCGGCCCCAAGGGCCGCAACGTGGTCATCGACAAGTCGTTCGGCGCCCCGCGCATCACCAAGGACGGCGTCACCGTCGCCAAGGAAATCGAGCTTGAGGACAAGTTCGAAAACATGGGCGCGCAGATGGTCCGCGAAGTTGCTTCGAAGACCAACGACATCGCTGGCGACGGCACCACGACCGCGACCGTTCTGGCGCAGTCGATCGTCCAGGAAGGCCACAAGGCCGTTGCCGCCGGCATGAACCCGATGGACCTGAAGCGCGGCATCGACCTCGCGGTAACCGACGTCGTTGCGACCCTGATCAAGAACGCCAAGAAGATCAAGACCTCCGAAGAGGTTGCCCAGGTCGGCACCATCGCCGGCAACGGCGATGCTTCGGTCGGCAAGATGATCGCCGAAGCGATGCAGAAGGTCGGCAACGAAGGCGTCATCACGGTTGAGGAAGCCAAGACCGCCGAGACCGAACTCGAAGTCGTCGAAGGCATGCAGTTCGACCGCGGCTACCTCTCGCCCTACTTCGTCACCAACGCCGACAAGATGGTTGCCGAGCTCGAGGACGTCTACATCCTCCTGCACGAGAAGAAGCTGTCCAACCTCCAGGCCATGCTGCCGGTTCTCGAAGCCGTCGTGCAGACCTCGAAGCCGCTGCTCATCATCTCGGAAGACGTCGAAGGCGAGGCTCTGGCCACGCTGGTCGTCAACAAGCTGCGTGGCGGCCTGAAGATCGCCGCCGTCAAGGCGCCGGGCTTCGGTGATCGCCGCAAGGCCATGCTGGAAGACATCGCCATCCTCACCGGTGGCC
>NZ_RZRX01000328.1:0-5705 GCF_003997405.1 Mesorhizobium sp. M2A.F.Ca.ET.042.01.1.1 | reverse complement strand
CGGAGTGCCCATCATTCCTGCGATGTGATGGGCACTCCTTTCTCCTGAATCGCTCCTGGAGTTGCTGGCCGTGCAACCCGGCAACACGATCGCGAACCTGTTTGCGGCACTGCTCCTGGCGCTGATGATCGGCGGCGTCTTCCTTCTTTTTGGCAGGCCGCTCTGGCCGGCACGCCACGCTCGGATGATAGTCCTTCTTCCAATCGACACCTTGGCGACCGGATCGGTGCGCAAGGCCTGTGTCGAGCCATGCCTGCCGGCCCGCTTCGACCTCAAGCTCGCGCCGGCAAGGCCGCAGGGATGAAGCCGGCCTGGGAACCAGTCTGCGCCACACGTCGTTGACAGGGCGAAGGGATGGCCGCAGCGGAGGCCGCCATGGACCATTTCGAACTCATCGATCTTCTGTGCGTCATCGACGCATGCGTGAGCGACCGTTCGGCCGGGCGCGTCGTGCCGATGTCGAGGGCCGTCGAGGAACTGCGCGTGCTGACCGGTGATTTCGTCTCGTCGGACGAGGATGCGACCACCGCCTTGACGCAGGTTGCGCTGGAGCGCGGCTGCGCGGTGCTCTTCGACGAGCAGCCGGGCGCCGACATCATCGCGTAATTCGGCGCGACGGCCGGGCCGACGGTTCCCGGCAGGGACACCGGTCGTCGCGACCCTTGCGGGCCGCTACCGCTTTCCGTCTCACTTCGCCAGGGTGATCATCCGGCCCGCATACATCTCCCGGTTCCCCAGTTCGGCCGTGCAGTCCGACTTCACGGCCGAGTTTCCCGTCATCGCCACCGTGTCGCCCACCAGCCGCAGGCAGCTGCCCTGGGCGCTCATGTCCGAATTTCCGGCATAGGTGATGGCGCCATCCGGCGCGTAGATGAAACCGCTCACCAGCGAGCCGGATCCGCCGTTCAGCGTCAGCGCCTGTGTGTTGCCTTGCGCCTGGTAGACGGTAATGCCGGCATAGGGGCCGCTGGTGGGCGGCGAGAGGTTCACCTGCTCGTTGGCATTGATGTAGAGCTGCGAGTTCTCCATCAGGAAGATCGTCACGCCCTGGCCGCTCAGGCTGCCGTTCCCGCCCGGCTTTATGACGACGTTGCGCATGATGTAGGTGCCCGGATTGAGGGTGATCTTTCCCGACAGGGTCTTGTCGCAATAGGTGCCCGGCGAGAGCGTTATTGTCTTGCCGTTGGGCACCGGCAGGCAGAGCGTATAGGCTGGCGGAACGACGTCGGCCAGCGGATCGAACGAGGCGTACTGGTTCTCATGCGGCGTGCCGCAGGAAAGCGTGGCGCTGGGCGGCGTCAACCCTTGCGTGGCGCCGACCGTCGAAACGCAGCCGGCGCTGACGACCGCCGAGCCGCCGCGGTTGACGGAGTCGGCGGCGTCCGAATTGGCCGCGATCACGCAGCCCGCCATCGCCACATTGGTCGAGCCCTGCAGGTTGACCGCGTTGTCGGCATGCTGATTGAGCGCCAGCACGCAGGCCTGCGCCCCGGGCTTGATCTTGACCGAGGCGGTCCGCGTCGCCTGCCAGGCCGGCATGGCGCCGAGGAAGGCCGGCCGGCTGATGCTCGACGACGCCGAAATGAAATAGGCGCCCGGATCGCCGCTGGCGGCGGCCTGGAAGGCGGCGAGGCTGCCCGACAGCTCCTGCGCGTCGGCGGCGCTCATATTGGCCGCGAAGAAGGTCTGGCCCAGTTGCTGCAGGTCGGCCGCCGACATGCCCGGCTGGTATTTCGTGCCCATCGCGAGGCCGGCGGCGTCGAGCGAATTCTGCAGCTGGGCGGCGTCGTCGCTGGTGCCGATCAGGTCGATGGAAGCGGCCAGACCAAGCATCAGCGGCACCATGGCAACCGCGGTCGCGACCGCGAAGTTGCCGCGCTTCGAAACCCAAAACCATCCAAGCATGGCGCCCGCCCCTGTCGTATTTCACAGAGTGTTATGCGTGCCGTCTCTACGTGCGATTTCCAAAAAAGATAAAATGCAGAAAGTGCTAAAATATTAGGTTTTACCGATAGTTCAGTCTTAAGTCCTAAGGCTGATGGGCCTTAAGTCTGAGTACGCGCGGCGTAAGTTGGAGGCGGCGTCCCGCTGCGGTCCTACCGGCGCAACTCGACCGAAATAATTAGGCATTCGTTCATACGGCAATGATTGACGTGGTGGTTGGGATATCTTGGGCGCGCTCGGCCATGGCCTCTTCGGGTCGGTTCTTCAGACCTCTTTTTTTCCGGCGCTTCATTCGACGCTTTTGCGAAGGCAAGGGCGGCAATGTCGCGACCATCTTCGCGTTCACCCTGCCGATCGTCGTCGGCGGCGCGGGGTTGGGTGTCGAGACGTCCTATTGGTACTATTCGAGCTTGAAGCTGCAGGCGATCGCGGACGCGGCCGCCTATGCGGGCGCGCTGGAAAAGATCCAGGGATCCAACACCGCCACGATCACGGCGGCCGCCACGCAGTCGGCCACCGACAATGGCCTCGGCAACGGCACCATCACTGTCAACACGCCGCCCACCTCGGGACCGAACACGGCCAAGAAGGCGGTGGAGGTGATCCTCAACCAGAACCTCGACCGGATGTTCACCTCCATCTTCACCCAGACGAAGGTGCCCGAACAAGCGAGGGCGGTGGCGCTGATCACCGACGCTTCGAAGGCCTGCGTGCTGGCGCTCAATCAGTCGGCCTCGCAGGCGGCGCTTTTTTCCGGCAGTTCCAGCGTCAAGTTCAACGGCTGCTCGGTCATGTCGGACTCGACGGCCAATGATGCCATCAAGGTGCAGGGATCGGCGGGGCTCCAGACGGATTGCCTGATCTCTGTGGGCGGCGTTTCACTCAACAACCCGGTGACCACGGTCTGCAAGGCCCCGATAACCCAGGCCCTTCCGGCGGCCGATCCATTCTCCAACCTGCCGGCACCGACGGCCAGCGGCTCCTGCCAGAAGGTTAACAACGGTAAAACGACGCAGACGCTTAAGTCTGGCACCTATTGCAGCGGCATGGACCTCAGCGGCAATGTCGCACTTTCTCCCGGCGTCTATGTCGTCCAGGGCAATTTGAAGATCAACGCGGGCGCGGTCATCACCTGCGCCACACCCTGCAACGACGGTGTGACCGACGGCGTGACCATCTACATGGCCGGCAGCAACACCGTCAGCATCAACGGCAATGCCAGCGTGAACCTGAGCGCGCCGACCTCGGGCACCTATTCCGGTGTGCTGTTCTACGGCGACAGGACGGGGACGGCAGCGCAGAGCACCTTCAACGGCACCGCGGATTCACACTTGACCGGCGCCATCTATTTCCCCAGGCAGCAGGTCAACTATCTCGGCAATTTCTCGGGCCAGAAAGGCTGCACCCAGGTAGTTGCCGACACCATCCAGTGGTCGGGCAATTCGACCATCAACCAGAACTGCAAGGATCTCGGGATGGGGGACGGCATCCCGGCGGCACCGTCGGTCGCGGTCGTCGAGTAGCGGACATGGAGTCGTTGGCAATCCGCTTCCGCAAGAATCGCTCTGGCACCGCCGCGGTGGAATTCGCACTCGTGCTGCCGGTGCTGTGCACGGCACTCTTCGGCATCGCCGACGGCTGGTCCTATGTCACCTCGTCGCTGAACATGCGGGCGAGCGTGAAGACGGCGGCGAACCTCCTGTTGGCCGGCTCATCCGACGACAGCGCCACCCAGTCAGCAGCGCTCGCAAGCTGGTACAATAAGCCAGCCGACGCGGCAGTGACGGTCAGCCGCACCTACAAATGCGGAACGACCGTGGTTGACGCGGCGACCCCGTGCACAGGGTCGGACCTACGCACGATCTATGTCCAGATCCAGGCGTCGGGCACCTGGGTTCCGCCCTTCACCTTCGGCCCCTTCCCAAACAACACCGCGCTCGGCCATCAGCAGGTGGTCCGTGTCCGCTAGCAAAAGGGGAAAAGCGTTTGCCGGCAATGCCTCAGGCGGCGCCGCGATTGAGTTTGCGCTCATTGTGCCTATCCTGATCATGTTGCTCTTCGGCATCTTCGCCTTCGGCTGGTCAATGAACGCCGGCTCCAGCGTGCGCTATGCGCTGGAGGCCTCCGCTCGCTCGCTGCAGCTCAACAACACGCTGACCCAGGCCGACATACAGGCGATCGCGACCCAGAAGCTGCAGGCGCTCGGCTTGCAGAACGTCAACGTCACGATCACCACCGATCCGGCGAGCGGCGGCTTCTGCATGGCGCATGTCAACGCCAGCTACGCGTTCGTCATCAACTTCCCCTATTTCAGCGATTACCCGGTCAACTACGCGACCATGGTGAACGTGCCGCTGGCGAACAGCGTGCAAGGAGCTTGCCCTCAGTAACAGTCGGAACTGAATCGGTCGATTTGTGCCTTTTCGCGAAGCAGAAGCTGAAGGCGCTCGGGCTGCAGACTGTGAACGTTACGATCAACACCGATCCGGCGAGCGGCGGCTTCCGCATGGCCCATGTCAACGCCAGCTACGACTTCGTCATCAACTTCCCCTATTTCAGCGATTATCCGATCAACTACACGACATCCGTGACCGTGCCGCTGGTCGGCGGCTAGAGCAATTCCAGGAAAAGTGCGAGCGGTCAGGCTCGGCGTCTTCGCCGTAGCCTTCCGTCCGGAATTGCGCAAAAACAAGGAGATAGAGCGGTTCGCCGTTTCCGTGAAACGGCGAACAGCTCTAGAAGGGCAGGGGCAAACCGGGCATGAAACCCGTCTCGTCGGGTGCCGGCAGCCTACATGCCGCCCATCGGCTCCGGCCGGTCGGGGGCATCATCTTAGCAATCTCTAAAGTCGCAAGCTTGACGCCAGCCAGGAATGCTAGGGATTTGCCGTCGTCCCTATCAGGAGCGCAGCCATGACCTCTCCCGTCGGAAGCCAGCATCCCACTGGCGTCGTGCATCATTCGAGCAAACCTCAGAAATCGTCGGAAACCTTCCCGGGCAAGAGCGCGGAAAGCGTCGGCCGCCTTGCAAAGGCCTCGGTCTCCGAGACGGATACGGGCGAGCCGAACGCGCAAGGAAAAGCCGCGTCCCGCATCGCCCGCATGGATCTGACGGTGCTATCTCCAACCGGCTCGGGTGAGGAATCGGATGCCGCGACCGACGCGCCGGACACCGCCGGCGACGTGGAAGCCGCGTGAAGCGGCTTTCCGTCGGCAATTGCGTCAAGACAAAGAGCCAGGGCGCGTTTCACCCTTTCCGTGAAACGGTGAACTAGCAGCCTTCCGCTGTCGTCTTCATCTGCCCGGGAGCGTTCGATTTGGCGCTGGTGTCCTGCTGTCCAGGGGCTGCCTGCTTCGCTGTTCCGGTCGTCTGTTGTCCGGGGGCGCAATCCTTCGCCGAGTTTGGATTGGTCGAGTTCGTTTTGGTTTGATCCGTGTCCTGGCTGCTGGGCATCGTGGTCGTGGATGAAGAACCCGACGAGGTACCCGACTGCGCTGTCGCCAGACCGCCGGACAGAGCAAGCAGGGCGGCGGCAAGAAGAATGCGTTTCATGGCGATTGGTCCTTTCAGCTAACGTCCCTTCAGTCATTTAATCCCGGCGGGGCAGGAGTGTTCCGAGTGCCCGAACGCGCTCGATCCGCGGGACTTTCGCGTACCCAAATGACCCCTTGGGACCATGGTCCGGCGAGACAAGGGCCCTCATTTTTCCAAACGGCCCAAAAGCGCTCGGCCCTTTGTATTTCCCTGTGATTTCAATGAGT
>NZ_RZRX01000327.1:0-5706 GCF_003997405.1 Mesorhizobium sp. M2A.F.Ca.ET.042.01.1.1 | reverse complement strand
GCGATTGCCGCCGCGGATGCCGGCGCCGATGTGGTTCTGTGCGACGAGAATCCCGAGATCGGCGGCGCACTGAGCTATGGCCGCTACGATCCAGCGCTGCTCTCCGGCCTCGCGTCGCGGCTTGCCAACCTCCCAAATCTCAAGCTGCTGACCGCCACAGTCTGCAATGGCTGGTACGAAGACAATTGGCTGCCGCTGATCGAGGGCCACCGCCTCCATCGGACACGCGCCCGCGAGGTGATCCTGGCGACCGGCGCCATCGAGCAGCCGGCCGTCTTCCGCAACAACGACCTGCCGGGGATCATGCTCGGCGGAGCCGCGCAGCGCCTGATCCGCCATTATGGCGTGCGGCCCGGCCAGAGCGCCGTGGTGCTGGCGGCCAACGAGGACGGCTACCGGACGGCACTCGATCTGTTGGACGCCGGCGTGTCGGTGGTCGAGCTTGTCGATCCGAGATCCGTCGGTGAAGCCAGCCCGCTGGAGGCCGAACTCCGCGATAACGGCATCGCCATCCGCAAAGGCGCGACGGTCGAAGCGGCGGAAGGCACCGCCGGCAACCGTCACCTCGCCCACGTCCGTGTCGGCGGAAGCTGGATCGCCTGCGACCTGCTGACGGTTTCGATCGGCCAGGCGCCGGCGTGGCAATTGCCGTGCCAGGCCGGCGGCAAGGTCGGCTACGACGCCGACACGCAAACGATGACGATCACGCTTCCGCAAGGCCCTGTCCATCTGGCCGGCGCCGTTGCCGGAACGGACGAGATCGAGGACGCCATAACCGACGGCCAACGAGCAGCGACAGCCGCGCTCTCGCGGCTCGGGCATGCAGTGGCGGTAGAACCTCCGGTCACACCGAAAGCCATTCGACCACGATACGTACAACCCATCGTCGCCGATCCCAAGGGACGCGACTTCGTCGATTTCGACGAGGATCTGCAGGTCAAGGATCTGCAGAACGCGACCAAGGACGGCTATCGCGAGATCGAGCTGGTCAAGCGCTTCACCACCGTCGGCATGGGTCCGAGCCAGGGACGTCATTCGGCCCTGGCGACCGCCCGGATCGTCGCCGAGGCAACCGGCCGGACGGTCGGCGAGATCGGCATCACCACGGCGCGTCCTCCCGTCGGGCCGGAAACGCTCGCCGTGCTTGCCGGCCATCACGCAGCTCTGGAGCGCCGCACCGCGCTGCATGCGCGGCACCTCGCGCTGAACGCCGCGATGAAGCCGGTTGGCGCATGGTGGCGGCCCTACTATTACGGCAACGCAAGTAGCGCTGAGGAAGCCGTCCGCGAAGAAATCCTGGCGGTGCGCGAAGGCGTTGGCCTGCTCGACGTCTCGACGCTGGGCAAGCTGGAAATCCGCGGGCCTGACGCCGGTGAATTTCTCGACCGCCTCTACACGATGGCGCATGCCAACCAGCCCGTCGGCCGAGTCCGCTATTGCCTGATGCTCAACGAGATGGGCTCGGTGGTCGATGATGGGGTCGCCTACCGGATGGCGCAGGACCAGTTCTATGTCACGGCCACCACTGGCGCCGTCGCCCGCGTCTATGCCGACATGCTTTTCTGGAATGCCGAATGGCACCTGAAGGTCGACGTGCTCAACCTCACCGGCGCGTTCTCGGGCCTCAACGTCACCGGACCCAAGGCGCGCCAGGTTCTCGAAGCGCTGCAGAGCGACATCGATTTCAGCCGCGACGCCTTCCCCTATCTGAGCGGTTGTGAAGGCACGGTCGCCGGCGTTCCGGTGCGGGTGATGCGCATCGGCTTCACCGGCGAGCTAAGCTACGAACTGCATTGCCCCTCAAGCCTGGCGCCCAGCCTGTGGGACGCGGTGATGGCCGCGGGCAAGCCCCACGACTTGCGCCCCTACGGCCTGGAGGCCTCGCGCATATTGCGCCTGGAGAAAGGCCACATCCTGATCGGCCAGGACACGGATGCGATCACCACGCCTGATGAGCTGGGCTTCGGCTGGGCGGTCTCGAAGAAGAAGCCGTTCTTCGTCGGCAAACGCTCCATCGAGATGCGCGCCAGGCTGAGCCAGACCCGCAAGCTGGTCGGGCTGCAATTCCCTGCCGGCGCCAGCAACATCCCCGGCGAAAGCTGCCTAGTGCTGCGCGGCGGCGCTCCCGTCGGCCAAATCACATCGGTCGGATATTCGCCGTCGCTCGAGCGCCATATCGCGCTCGCCTATGTCCATGTCGACGACCAGGCGGAAGGCAGCCGCGTGACGGTGAAGTGCCGCAACGGCGAGCTGGTCGAGGCGCCTGTCGTCGCCCACGCCTTCTTCGACCCGACCAACGCGCGGCAGGAGACCTAAGATGCACGCCGGCGCAGCGACTCGCATTTGTCCTTTCATGCCCGGCGGCGCGGCCGACGGCACGACGCTGATTTCCGGCGCGGTCGCGCTGAGCGATCTTACAGACAAGCCGCGCTTCGGCCTGAAAGGCGGCGGCAGTGCCGCCTGGCTCGGCCAGCACGGCATTCCCCTCCCCGCCGTCAACCGCATCGGCGATCACCGTGGCATGCGGGTCCTGCGCCTCGGCAATGAGGACATCCTGCTTCTCGCCGAGGACGCAGGCGAGACGCTCGCTGACGTCAAAAACACCTGGCGTGCCGCGGCGGCGCCGAAAGGCTACTCATCATGGCGGGAGGAAGGTTGGGCGTGGATGCGCCTTTCCGGCCCTCGCCTTGCCGAAGCGATGAGCGCGCTGTGCGCGCTGGACCTGAGACCGCAAAAATTCGGCACCGACGAGATCGCCCAGACCCGCGTCGGCCATATCGAGGCCGTGACGTTTCGTTCGCCGGCGGGTTTCGACATACTGTTCGACATCACCGCTTCGGCCTACTTCGCCCGCGCCGTCGCGGCAGTGGCCGGCCACACAGTATAGAGGACATTCATGACCCGCCCGCAAGGAACCATCGCCCCCATCCTGACGCCGTTCGAGGACGACGGCCGCATCGCGCGTGATCTCTGGATCTCCCACGCCAAATGGGTGCTCGGCCAGGGCGCGCATTTCCTCTCGCCCTTCGGCACGACCGGCGAAGCGCTGTCGGTTTCGCTGCGCGAACGCATGCAGGCGCTGGAATGGCTGGTCGAGGCTGGCATCGCGCCCGACCGGCTGATGCCCGGCACCGGTGTGACCGCGCTTCCCGAAACGGTCGAATTGTCGGCGCATGCCATCGGCCTCGGCTGCGCCGCGGTCATGGTGCTGCCGTCCTTCTTCTACACCGGCGCCGGCGACAACGGTCAGGCGCGCTATTACAGCGAGCTGATCGAGAAGGTGGCGAAGCCATCGATGCGGGTGATCCTCTACCACATCCCGCAGAATTCCGGCGTGCCGGTCAGCCCGGCGCTGACAGCCAGACTGAGCAAGGCCTTTCCGGACACGGTCGTCGCCTACAAGGACAGCGCCGTCGACTGGAACAACACCGCCGCCGTCATCGCCGCCGCGCCCGATATCTCCGTGTTCCCAAGCTCGGAGGCGCAACTCACCAAGGGTCTTGCCAGCGGCGCGGCCGGCTGCATTTCGGCCACGGTCAATCTGAACGCCGCCGCCATCCGCCGCCTCTACGATGCGGCAAGGCAGGGCGAAGACGTCACGGAGGCGGATGCAGCCGTCAAGGCGTTCCGCAAGGTGATCCAGGATGCTGGCCTGATCCCGGCGATGAAGGCGGTGCTTGCGGTCAAGTCCGGCGACCGGCGCTGGCTAAACCTGCGCGCGCCGCATGAGAATGCGACGCTGGAAAACGGCCAGGTGCTGATTGCGGCGCTGGGCAGCGCCGCCGACCATCTCGGCCGCGATTGAGATCGCGATGTCGGCGCGCCCAACAATCATCCTGCACACCGACAAGCCGGCCGGCGCGCTTGCCGTACTCGCCGAGACGCATCCGGACCTCGACGTCCAGGCCTGCGATAGCTATGCCGGCCTCCCTGCCCTGATCGAACATATCAGCGCCGAGGTGGTCTATTCGGTCCGTTTCGACGGCACGCCGCGTTATCCGCGCCAGGCTCTCGTCGAGAGCCCGACGGTGAAATGGGTGTCGATCGGCGGCTCCGGCACCGACCATCTCGGCCGTTGGAATCCGGCGCATGTCACCGTGACGAATTCGGCCGGCGTCGCCGCCGGCATGCTCGCCGAATACGCGCTCGGCGCCATGCTCTCCTTCTCGCTCGACCTGCGCGGCTTCGAACGCCGGCAGCAGGCCCGCCAATGGGGCGGCGGCCGCGTCGAGCCGATTGAGGGCAAGACCGTCCTCATCGTCGGCCTCGGCAAGACGGGCGAAGCCGTCGCGTGCCGCGCGCAAGCCATGGGCATGCGCACGCTCGGCATCCGCGCGCGGCCGAAGCCGATGCCGGCGCTCGACGAGGTGCACGGCCCGGATGCGCTGCTGACGTTGATCGACCGCGCCGATTTCATCGTCTGCTGCGTGCCATTGCTGCCCACAACGCGCGGCCTGCTGGGCGAAGCGGCATTTGCCGCGATGAAGGCGACCGCCGTGCTCATCGACATTTCGCGCGGCGGCGTCATCGAGGAAGCCGCGTTGTTGAGCGCGCTGGACAACAAGCGGATCAAGGGCGCGGCGCTCGACGTTTTCGCGACCGAACCGCTGCCGGCGGAGCACCCGCTCTGGGGTTACGAAAACGTCGTCATCACGCCGCATTGCTCGGCGGTCTACGACGGCTGGGACATCAAGTCGGTGCGCATGTTCGCCGACAATCTGGCGCGCTACCGCAAAGGCGAGCCGCTGGAGAATGTGGTCAATCCGGAACGCGGCTATTGAAAGCAATTCCAGGAAAAGTGTGAACGGTTTTCCGTCCGGAATTGCGAAAAAAGAGGATCGGGAGGGAGTAGTCCGATGTCACAGGACAGGCGTGGCGGCGGTCGCCGATCGAAGCTCGGACGCAGCGGCGGCGGCATCGCGCAACTGCCGTGGCAGAGCGTGAAAAACCCCTACCCGCCCATGCAGCTTCTCGACGAGGAGCGCATGGAGCAGTTGCACAAGACATCGATGCGCATCCTGTCGGAGCTCGGCATCCGCGTCATGAGCGAGAAGGTGATGGACCTGTTCGCCAAGGCAGGCGCCATCGTCGACCGCGAAAGCAACACCATCCGCATCGACGAGAGCATTGTCACCGAAGCCCTGCGCAACGTTCCCTCCTCCTTCACGCTGACCAGCCGCAACCCCGACAAGCAGCTCCATTTCGGCGGCACTTCGCTGGTCTTCGGCCTGGTCGCCGGTCCGCCCAACGTGCATGACCGCATCAACGGCCGGCGTCCAGGCAACCTCCCCGACTATCAGAACTTCATCCGGCTAGCGCACCATTTCAACGCCATCCACATCATCGGCAACCAGGTGGTGGCGCCGATCGAGCTGCCGGCCAATTCGCGCCATCTCGACACCTATCACGCCAATCTGACGCTGAGCGACCTCTCCTTCCATTGCACCGCGATCGGCCGCGCCAGGGCGATGGACGGCATCAACATGATGGCGATCGCGCGCGGCATCTCGGTCGAGGAGATGCGCGCTTCGCCGGGCGTGACCACGATCATCTCGATCAACTCGCCGCGCCTCTTCGACGATGCGATGGCCGAAGGCCTGATCGCCATGGCCGAGCATGGCCAGCCGGTGACGGTCACCCCCTTCACGCTGATGGGCGCGATGACGCCGGTGACGCTTGCCGCAGCACTCTGCCAGCAGCTGTCTC
>NZ_RZRX01000326.1:0-5724 GCF_003997405.1 Mesorhizobium sp. M2A.F.Ca.ET.042.01.1.1 | reverse complement strand
CGCGGAGGCCACGCTCGAGGCACGGCTTGCGCTCGCCCATCAGGCCGCGCTCGACGCCGAGCGCCAGGCCAGCGACGATGCCGCGAGAGCCTTTCTTGAAAGTTTCGGCGGCGACCTCGGCGCCGCTGTCGCCACGCGCATCGAGGCCATGGAGCAGCGCGTTGCCGAGCTTACCGGCGCAACTGTCGCCCGCATCATCGGCAGCCTTCTCAGCGACGACCTGCAGGAACGTTCGCTGCAGGCCCTTTCACGCGCCATCGGCGCCGCGGTCGCCGACAACGAGGCCGTCCGGATCGGTGTTCGGGGACCGCTCTCGCTGTTCGAGCCGCTGAAGGCGGCGCTTGGATCCCGCGCGGCCAATCTCGACTTCGCCGAGGCGCCGGGCTTCGACCTGACCGTCAGCATCGACGAAACGGTGTTCGAGACGCGTATCGCCGAGTGGTCCGCGTCCTTGTCCGAGGTTCTGTCATGAGCGCCATCGACCATGCCGAGCCCCGGCACGAGATCATCATCGTCAAGCGCAATCACGACGGTCATGACGATGATCACCATGGTGGCGTGTGGAAGATCGCCTTCGCCGATTTCATGACGGCGATGATGTGCTTCTTCCTCGTCATGTGGCTGATCAACGCCGCCAACGAGCAGACCAAGGCGGCCGTCGCCAGCTATTTCAATCCGGTCGAGCTGATCGACCGCAATTCCAGCCGCAAGGGCCTCGAAGACCTCGGCGACGGTCCGAGCAAGGTCGGCCTGACCGCGGACAATCCGCAGCAGGGCGCGACCAAGGCGGGCGAGGACGGCAAAGGCGGCGCCGGCTCGTCCGAACGCCGGCAGACCAAGGACGGCGCGCAGGATGCCCAGCTGTCCGATGAAAAGCTGTTTGCCGATCCCTATGCGGTGCTGGCGGAGATCGCCGCCGATACGGGGGGGCTGCAGAATGTCAGCGCCAAGGGCGAAGGCGGCGCCCAGACGGCCGGCCCGGCGACCGGCGCTTCCGGCGGCGAATCCTATCGCGACCCCTTCGCGCCTGATTTCTGGTCGCAGCAGGTGGCGGCGCCTGGCGCCGAGGCCACGGCCGAACGCGCCAAGATCGATGGCGATTCCGCAAAGCCTGGCGAGAAGGTCGCAACGGTCGCGGTGCCGAAGGCAAAGGCTGCTCCGGCGGCTCCCCCGCTGACGGCCGCGCCGCTGGAGCCGCTGGCAACCTCGGAAAAGACCGAGGCCAAGAGCGGTCAGAAGGCCGCGCAGGGAGAGACCGAGAAGCCGTTGGGTGAAGGTAACAAGACTGACAAGGTACAGGGCGAGAAAGCCGACGCCGACAAGCGCGAGGCCGCGGCCGGCGACACCAAAGCCGAACCGGCGAAAGTGGAAAAGACCGAACAAGAGCAAGGCGCCGACAAGGGCGACAAGGCGCCGAGCCAAGCCGCCCTCCAGCAGGCCGCGGAAATCAAGAAGGAACTCGCCAAGGCATTCCTGCCGGGCGAAAAGCTCGCCGACGGCGTCTCCGTCGAGGCCACCGACAAGGGGGTCGTCATTTCGATCACCGATCAGCTCGATTTCGGCATGTTCGAGATCGGTTCGGCCATGCCGCGCCGCGAGCTGGTGCTGGCGATGGAAAAGATCGGCCACATCATCAACGAGAAGAAGGGCACCATCACCATCAGCGGCCACACGGACGCGCGGCCGTTCCGCAGCGACACCTACGACAACTGGCGGCTGTCGACCGCGCGTGCCCATGCGGCCTACTACATGCTGGTTCGCGGCGGCGTCGACGAAAGCCGCATCACCGAGGTCGCGGGCTTCGCCGACCGGCAGCCCAAGATCTCGTCCGATCCGATGGCGGCCGCGAACCGCCGCATCGAAATCCTGATGACGGCCGGCGGATGAAGGGCAGGAGCGCCATCGGCGGCGCGATCGCGCTGCTATTGCTTGCGGCGAGGTCGCCATCGGCGGCCTTCGCGCAGGACGCGCTGCAGCCTTATCAGCTGGTGCGTTCGCTGCAGCTGATCCAGGACCGCATTGCCGGCGGTGATCATGCCGCGCTGCCGATGCAGGCGAAGCTCCTCGAAATGGTCGACGCCCGGATGCGCGACGCCAATGCCGAGGACTTCAAGGAGCCGAAGAATTTCCGCGCTTTGCTGGTCTACGGCATGAGCGGCGGCAATCCGGTGACGGTCGCGGCGGCGGCTTCGCGCGCGATGACCGACCCGCAAAGCCTCGCCATCGCCAAGGGCGTGGTCGCCTATCTGAACGGCCGGCCGGCCAATGCGATCGATATGCTGAAGCCGATCGATCCGATGAGCGTGCCTCCGGACATCGGCGCTTTTCTGGCGCTGGTCAAGGGTTCGCTGCTTGCGGCCGATGACCCTGCCCAGGCGCTAGCCCTGCTGGACGAGGCGCGCCTGCTCAGCCCCGGCACGCTGGTCGAGGAGGCGGCGCTTCGCCGCTCCGTGGGCATCGCGGCCGCGCAGGGCGACGCCGCCCGTTTCGCGCTGGCGTCGACCCAATATGTCGCGTCCTATCTCTACTCGCCCTACGCCAGCCAGTTCGCCGATGCCTTTGTTTCCGGTGTCATCACGCTGCATATGGCGATCAGCCAGGACAAGATCGCCGACATCACCTCGATGATGGATCCCGAGCGCGAGAAGGTGATCTATCTGCGCATCGCGCGCCACGCCGCGATCGACGGGATGACGGAGCTCTCGGCCTTTGCCGCGACGAAGGCGGAACTGGGCCGCAACGGCGGCGGCAGCCAGGACGACCCGCGCAGCCAACTCTATTCGAGCCTTTCCAACATGACATCGGCCAGCGTCGATGAAGTGCGTGCCAGGCTCAGCAAGATCGATCGCAACAAGCTTTCGCAAAGCGACCGTGACCTGCTTGACGCCGCGCAAGCCGTGGCGGGTGAGGTGGTGGCGCCGGTAAAGACGCCCGCCAAGGCGGAAGCCGCGCCGGCCGCAGCGAAGGGAAATGAGGCGAAGGCGGCGGCCGAGGCCTCGGCCGATCCGGCCGATGCGGATCTGCCTCCGGTGGAAGGAGCGATGCCCGATCAGCCAGCGGTCGCGTCAAGCAATCCGCGGGTCGCGTCTGGCGATCCGGCGAGGGACACTCCACCCGCGGCTTCGCCGCCGTCTGCCCAGCCACTGGCGCGAACGACGGATGAAACGCCGGCCGCCGCTCCGATGCAAGCTGACGCCGCGCCCGTGGTTCAGGCCTCCGCGCCGGCGGACTCGAAGGCGCAAGACCCCATCGACGCGGCAGTGGCCAGCACGCGCCGCCAGCTCGACCAGATCGACCAACTTCTCGGAGCAGCCCCCAAGTGACCAGCGTCAACCAGACCTTGCCGGGCTTCGCTTCGACCCAGCCCCGGCAGCACGCCGCCGGCGACAAGGACAAGGATCAGGGTTTCGGCGAGATGATGCGCGAGACGGAAAAGCCCGATCGGCCGCAGGACAAGCACGCGACCGTATTGCCGGGCGCTCATCTGGCGAAGCGCTCGGCGGCCGACAACCGCAAGCATGAGCCTGACCAGGATCCGGAAGGGAAAACCGGCTCGCAGAAAGCCGCGGGAAAGTCCACGAGGACCGCGGCCGGCCGGGTCGACGATGCAAAGCCGACGACCGACAAGGATGCCACGGCGCAAGCCAGCGATTCCGTGCCGATGCGGGACCGCTTGCCGTTGCTGATGGCGTTGAGCGACATGAAGCACTTCGCGCAATCGTCGGGCGCGGGCGGAAAGGATTCCGTCGCCGATGGAGAAGGCGCCGGCGAGCACGAGGCACTGAAGCTGCAACTGCGCATTGGCAAGCGCGCGCCGGTCGGCAGTTCCGCCGAGCCGCAGTCGCGATCCGCCCGTTCGACGGCCGCTGAAGCCTCCGGGCTCGACTTCGGGCAGAAGCCGGTGAAGGCGGACATGGCTCTCGACATGCCCGGTCGCAGCGAAACCAGAATCTTGCCGATGCAAGGAAATGAGCCGCAGGCCGACAGCCCTGTGCTGCCGCAGGGCTGGCGACCGGCTTCCGCCTCCAAGGCATCACAACAATCGCAGCCGGCTGCTTCGCAGACACCGGTCAAGCCGTCTTCTTCCGCCACACGCATGGAAGTCGTCAGCCAGCAGAGCTTCCCGGCGCCGGCGCAAAACCCCATCGGCCAGACGGCGTCGGCGCTGGTTGAGGCGCTTGCCACCGACAATGGCGTTCAGCAGGCTTTCGCAAGCGGCTCGGCAGGCTCCCAGACGACCAACTCTGTTGCCGTTCCGACACACGTGCTCAAGATCGAGCTCCACCCTGCGGAGCTCGGGGTGGTCACCGCCAGCCTGCGGCTATCGGGCGAGCAACTTTCGATTGAGATGAAGCCCGAGACGCACGAGGCATATCGCCGTCTCACCACCGACAGCGATGCCATCGTCAAGTCGATGCGCAGCCTCGGTTTCGACGTCGACAAGGTCACCATCCTGCAACCTTCGATAGCAGCGCATGCGGCGAGCCGCACCGACGCCAACGGCGCCATGCCGATGTCGACAGGTCGCGACCAGCCTTCATTCCAGCCCGGGAACTCGGGCGGCAACGGCGCAGGCGGCGGCCGGCAACCGGGAAGGAACGACAGCAATGGCGCACAGGAATTCGCCCGCCCGGCTTCGCCTCTTCGCGAGCGTGCTGGCGACGATATGTACATCTAGCTTAGCGGCCGGTGGCGCGAGCGCAGCTACAAATCCCTGCGAGCCGGAGATCCTGCGCGCCGCGGATCGCTACGGCGTGCCGGCCGGCATTCTCTATGCGGTCGGCCTGACAGAAACCGGAAAGAAAGGCAGCCTTCAGCCTAATGCCATGAATATAGGGGGAAAAGCTGTGTTCCCGCGCAGCCGCGATGAAGCTCTCGCCACCTTCGAGAATGCCCGCCGCGAAGGCAAGACATTGATCGACCTCGGCTGCATGCAGATCAACCAGCACTATCACGGCGACCATTTCCGCAGCGTCGAGGACATGCTCGACCCGCATCAGAATGTCGACTATGCCGCACGCTTCCTGGCCGCCCTGCACGCCCGGCACATGACCTGGTCGATGGCCGTCGCTCGCTACCATGCCGGCCCCGACAACGACCCGGCGCAGAAGGTCTATGTCTGCCGCGTCATCGCCAACATGGTCGCCACCGGCTTCGGCAAATGGACGCCGAATGCCAGCACATTTTGCAACCAATAGTTGCTTTCCTCTGAATGCCGATGGCTGTCGCCGGCCTGTCCGCCGGCGCCAATATTCATCCGCCAACAGCTGGCGCGAATACACCTGCACGATCGCTTTTATTACGGCTCCCAAAAAAACTCCCAAGAAAATAGCTACAAGAAATGATGGTTTTTCAGGATTCGTCGAGCCGGGTACCCCTTTCCGCACGGGGCAAATGAATTGATTCGGAGGGCGGGCCGATGATCGTGATCGTTGACGAGCGGGAGCTCGTGACAGAGGGCTACTCCTCACTTTTCGATCGCGAGGGCGTGGCCACGGCCGGTTTCGCGCCAGGCGAATTCGGCGAGTGGGTGAGTTCCGCCGCCCACACCGATCTCAGATCCGTCAGGGCCTTTCTCATCGGCGACTGCCGCGAGGGCGCGGTATCGCCGCGCCAGATCCGCGACCGGACCGGCGCACCGGTGATCGCGCTCAGCGAGCATCACTCGCTCGAACATACGCTGCGCCTGTTCGAAAGCGGCGTCGACGATGTCGTCCGCAAGCC
>NZ_RZRX01000325.1:0-5729 GCF_003997405.1 Mesorhizobium sp. M2A.F.Ca.ET.042.01.1.1 | reverse complement strand
TTTTACGCATGTCTTTATCCCGAAACCGGTTCCTACTGTCGGGAGACATGCTTTAGCGATGCCCTGCCGGTTTTCAATGCTGCGTCTGGCCGCACCTTATCGTGTTTGGCACCGGAAAAGAAACACCCGCCCGGTTCGCCCGGGCGGGTGCCATGAATTCTGGGCTACCGCTTACTTCGCCGCCGGCGGAATGGTCAGCGTCGCGCCGAGCGGCAGGCGACGCGGCTTGAAGTCCTTGTTGGCCTCGGAGATGAGCTTCCATTTGGTGGCGTCGCCATAGGCTTTCTTGGCCAGCTCCCAATAGGTATCGCCGGCCGCGACGGTGTGGCTGGTTTCCGCCGGCTTGATTTCAGCGGGTTTGGCCGGCTCGGCGGCGGGAGCAGGGGTCGCCGGGGCGGTCTCGGCCGGCTTTGACGGTTCCGCGGCCGGCGCCGTTTCAGCGGGAACCGCCGGCGGTGTGCCGGCAATGTCGCTGGAGCCGGAAGGCATAGCAGGCATCGCCGGCTCGCTTGCCGGCGCAGCCTCGGCCGGTTTTGCCGCCTCGGCCGCAGGCGCCTGGGTGGCTGCTGGAGCGGTCTCGGCAGGCTTTGCCGGCTCCGCGGGCTTGGCCGGCTCAGCCGCCGCCGTCGTTGCCGCGATCTCGGTGATGCGTCCGTCGAGCTTGGGCGTATAGGGCCGATGCGCGCCGAGATAGTCGGCCACAACCTGCTCCAGGCCGGGGCCGTAGTCATAGGCGTCCTTGGCCTTCTCGGCGAAGACCTTGTAGCCGTCGCCGCCCTGGCGGACGTAATTGTTGGTGGCGACCAGATATTGCTTGTCGGGATTGATCGGCGCCCAGGCGCCGTTCTCCATCACCTCGACCGATTTGACGCGACCGGCGTTTGGCGCGACGGACTTGTCGAAGGAATATTTCAGCCCTGCGACCTGCGGGAAGCGGCCGGCGCCGTCCTCGACCTGGCTGAGGCCGCTTTCGAGGCCCGCGACGAGGTCCTTGCCCGAGATCTTGAAGGTGGCCAGCGTGTTCTGGAACGGCAGCACGGTCAGCACCTCGCCCATCGTCACCGTGCCCTGGTCGATCGAGGCGCGCAGGCCGCCGCCGTTCGAGATGACGATCTCGACGCCCTGGCCCTTGGTGCGGTCGAGGATGGCATCGGAGACGAGATTGCCCATCTCGCATTCCCGCGCGCGGCAATTCTCGCGGCTGCCATCGATCGCCTTGGTGGTCTCGGCCACCTCCTTGTTCTTCAGCGCCTCGATCGGCGCGCCGAGCTCCTTGATGCGGGCAAGGACAGCGGGATCGGGCGTGATCGACTTGTCGAGATAGATCGGGGCGCCGCTGGCTTCCTTGACGTTGCCATTGTCGTCGAACACGACCTTGAACTCGCCGAGATATTTCGAATAGGACGCCGCCTGCACGACCGGCACCTTGGAGCCGTCGGGGTTGTCGACCATGGTCGGGTAGGGGCCTTCGGCCTTCGGGTCGGTGTTGGACAGAAGCGTGTGGCTGTGGCCGCCGACCACCACGTCGATACCCGGGATTTTGGCGATCACGTCGCGCTCGCGCCTGTAGCCGATATGGGTGACCGCAATGATCTTGTTGATGCCCTGCGCCTTGAGCTTCTCGACTTCGGCCGTGATCGATTTGACGTCGTCGGCGATGGCGATGTTGGGGCCGGGCGAGGCGAGTTCCGGCGTGTCGTTGGTGACGGCGCCGATGATGCCGATCTTTTGGCCGCCGACCTCGACCACGATCGACGGCTTGAACTTGCCGGCAGCGCCGGACTTGTCATTGGGCACGACATTGGCGCTGACGACCGGGAACTTCGCCTTGTCGAGGAAAGGCACCAGTGCCGTCTCGCCGTCGTCGAATTCGTGGTTGCCGAGCGTCACCGCGTCCGGCTTGATCTGGTTGAGGAACTCCTCCTCCACCGCACCCTTGTAGGTGGTGTAGAAGAGCGAGCCCTGAAAACTGTCGCCGGCATTGAGCAAGAGCAGGTTCTGCCCTTCGAGCTTCTTGCGCTCCTGCGCGATCGCCGTGATCAGCCGGCCGGCGCCGCCGATGCATTCGCCCTTGGTCTCCTCTTCGGCGGAACAGGTCGACTCGTATTTGTTGTTGCCTTCGATGCGGCTGTGCCAGTCGTTGAAATGCAGGATGTTCAGCGTGTAGTCGGCAAAGGACACGCCGGCCGACAGGCCAAGCGTCGAAGCGGAAAGGGCTAGGATGGCGGCAATCTTCTTCATCTGCGTCTCCCGGATAAGCTGACCTCAACGGTGCTTAACGCCTTCGCTTGACTGGAAAATAACAGTCGGCCTCGGGGCATGTTCACATCGGGTCCCGGCCGATGCAAGCACAAATCGGGGAGATGTTTGCCGGCACAAAAAAGGACGGCGGCTCGCGCCGCCGTCATTTTGATGGATGTCTGCTAGCCTCAGGCCCGACGCGTCAGCACGAAATTCTGGCCGCTGGCGCTGGTGCAGTTGAGCTGGCTGATTGAGACCATCAGGCAGTTGAAACTGACCGGCGTCTGGCGGATCAGCGAGGTGCCGTGGATCTCGACCGAGGTCGGTCCGGTCATGGTGTAGCTGCCTTCCGACAGCTTCTGGCCGGTGTCGGTGGCGACAGTGGTGAAGCTGCCGGCCGCGAAGGTCGACAGGCCGGTGCCCTTGGCGTCGATCCAATTGCCCTCGACGCCCTTGGGCGCGGCTGCGCCCGGTGGTTCCGATGGGCCGGTGGTTGTGCAGGCGGCCGCAGCCAGCAGGCTTGCCGCGGCGCCTGCCGAAAGCAGTTTGCGCGCAATGGTCATTCTTGAAAATCCTCTCCTCAGTCCGCTCCCTTCAATCGCCCGATTTCCGGGCGATTGCAAGGCGCTGCCACCGGTCGGTCCCGGCGCTATCGGACCAGAATGTTGCGGAACTGCCACGGGTCATCCTTGTCCAGGTCTTCCGGGAAGAGGCCCGGGCGATTGTCCAGAGGAGTCCAGTCGGTATAGTAGCCCCTGACCGGCCCGAGATAAGGCGACTGCACTTCGAGGCAGCGCCGGTAGTCCATCTCGTCGGCTTCCACGATGCCGGCCGCCGGGTTCTCAAGCGCCCAGACCATGCCGGCGAGCACCGCCGAGGTGACCTGCAGGCCGGTGGCGTTCTGGTAGGGGGCGAGCTTGCGCGCCTCGGCCAGCGACAACTGCGAGCCATACCAGTAGGCGTTCTTGTCGTGGCCGTAGAGCAGCACGCCGAGCTCGTCGACGCCGTCGACCAGCTCGTTCTCGTCGAGCACGTGGTGGACCGGCTGAGGCTTGCCGGCCGCGCCGAACATCTCGTCCAGCGACAGCAAGGCGTCGTTGCAGGGATGGTAGGCGTAGTGGCAGGTCGGGCGGTATTGGACCTTGCCCTTCTTCGAGCGCACGGTGAAGAAGTCGGCGATCGAGATCGACTCGTTATGGGTCACAAGCAGGCCGTATTGCGCGCCCGGCGTCGGGCACCAGCTGCGCACGCGCGTGTTGGCGCCGGGCTGTTCCAGATAGATCGCCGCCTTGGAGCCGTGCTTGTGCTTCTTGCCGTTCTTCGGCATCCAGTTTTCATGCGTGCCCCAGCCGAGCTCGGCCGGCTGCAGGCCTTCCGAGATGAAGCCCTCGACCGACCAGGTGTTCCAGAACACATTCATCGGTTTCGGCTTCTTGGTGCGCTGAGTGTCGCGCTCGGCGATGTGGATACCCTTGACGCCCGCCTTGTTCATCAGCCTCGCCCAGCCCTCGCGGTCTTCCTGCGCAGGCTCCGAAAACTCGAGCCCGAGATCGGTGGCGAGGTTGACCAGCGCCTTCTTGACGAACCACGAGACCATGCCGGGATTGGCGCCACAGGTGGAGACCGCCGTCGGGCCACCGGGCTTGTCCTGCTTTTCCTTGATCATCGCCTCGCGCAGCGCGTAGTTGGAGCGGCTGGCATTGTCGGCCTCGGCGTCGAAATAGAAGCCGAGCCACGGCTCGACGACGGTGTCGATGTAGAGCACGCCGAGCTTGCGGCACAATTTCATCAGGTCCACCGAGCCGGTGTCGACAGACAGGTTGACGCAAAAGCCCTGGCCGCCGCCATTGGTCAGAAGCGGCGTCAGCAGCTTCTTGTAATTCTTCTCGGTCACAGCGTCCTGCATGAAGGCGATGCCGCGCTCGTCGAGCAGCTTGCGGTCGGTGTCGAGAGGGTCGATGACCGTCATGCGCGACTTGTCGAACTTGAAATGGCGTTCGATCAGCGGCAGCGTTCCCCGCCCGATCGAGCCGAAGCCGATCATCACGACGGGACCGGTGATTTCACCGTAAACGGGCCAGTTTTCATTCGCCATTTTTTCGCACACTCCTTCAAACACGCGCAAAACCGGGCGCCTTGGCCCGAAGGCCAAGCGCTACACCACAGATCATTGTCATAAACCAGCGAAAAGCGCCAACCGCCGGCTAGGCCGTTCTGGGCGTGTGGTTAAGCCGATCCGGCCATGCGGCCGAGGAGTGCAACCAGCCGGTCGCGGTCGGCGGTCAGGCCCTTGTAGTCGAGCTGTTGCTGGTCGAGGGCCAGGAGCTGCTCCGCGAAGGAGGCCGCCAATGTCGCCCGGTCCGGATGGTCAGCGAGCACTTTGAGCGGGTCGAGATGGATGCGGATGGTGAAGAGGATGTCGCGCGACACTGGCAACTTGCGCAGCGTCTGGCGTTCGACGCGTATGAAGGCATGGGCGTTGACGTCGCCGTCGGGGAAGCGGCTCGGGCGGTTGGTGGCGCGGTCGATGCGCTCGACATTGGAGAGCGGATGATAGAGCCTGTCATCGGCTTGGATCGACCAGTTGAAGCGCTCGACCGCCTGGCCCTGCAGTCCGTCGAACATGCGGTTGATGAGCTCGGCCGGCCGCGTGCCGGGTCCGAAGCCGGGCACCGGTTCGTGGATCTGCTGCAGCGGCTTGCCGAATTTCTCCCGCAGCGACCAGGATGAAGGAAAGCACAGCGAGCCGGCGGCGAGCCGCCAGCCCCGCTCGTCGCGGCGCATCAGGATCAGGTCTTCCTGGACGAGCAGCGAGGCCTTCGCGAACGGCGCGTCGCGCAAGGCAGGAGGCAGCCGGTCGGTTATACCCTCGAACCCGGCCGGCTCGACACCGGCTCCGTTACGGCGGTGGGTTACGGGATGCGCGGCTTCGAGATGGGCGGCGAGCAGGTCGAGCACCTCGCGCTGAGCCTCACGGGTGCCGTCTTCCTCGACAAAGACCTTTTCCGGGATTTCAGCGTAGAGCCGCTGCTTTTCGGCGAGATGCGGCAGCAGGAACTCGTCGACCTCGATCCAGCGGTCGAAATCGAGCGGCTTCAGCCCGATGCTGAAGAGTTTCGAGGACCCGTCATAGGGTGTATGGGTCGGGTGGCGGATGCCTGTTTGGGTGTTATCCAGTTTGTCTCTCCAGCGTGGTCAGCCAAGCCGCGCCGGGATCAGCCCGCGCAGCGAGTTGCCGACGAAGATCGCCTTCGCCGCCTTCAGATCGTCGAAGCTGTAGATCGCTTCCACGGCGCGGCCTTCGTCCAGAAGCTCGCCGCGCAATATTCCAGGCAAAAGGCCGCAGTCGAGGCGGGGCGTGGCGAGAGGACCGTTGCCGAAATCGGTGAAGAGATTGGTGATCGTGCCCTCACAGATCTCGCCGCGCTCGTTGGCTAAAATCACTTCGTCGGCGCGCGTGGGGAGATATTCCGCGCGGGCATGCGTGT
>NZ_RZRX01000324.1:0-5779 GCF_003997405.1 Mesorhizobium sp. M2A.F.Ca.ET.042.01.1.1 | reverse complement strand
ACAGGAACACGGTCTCGATGCCGGCGTCGCGCGAACGTGCCGCGCTCCATCCGCTGACCGGCTTGCCGCGCACCAGGATTTCGCCGCTGGTCGGCCTGACCACGCCGGACAGGATCTTGATCAGCGTTGATTTGCCGGCGCCGTTGTCGCCAATCAGCCCGACCACTTCGCCGCGATCGACGCTGAGGTTGACGCCGCCCAGCGCATAGACCTGGCCGTAGGATTTCTTGATGTCGCGCAGTTCGATGATGCGTTCGCTCATGCGATCCTCGCTTGAATTGTCTGTTATGCCTGCCTCGTCCGCAGGCGGTCCCGCCGGCCGGGTTGGGTCCGGCCGGCGGCCTGGGAGGTCAGCGCAGCGCCTGCTTGGCGAGCTCTGAGACGATCTCGTAGTTCTGCGGCGTCACGAAGCCGGCGCCAGTGTCGACGTTCATGGGCGCAAGACCGAGCACCACCTGCTGGCAGAGACTGAGGATCGGCAGATAGCCTTGCATGAACGGCTGCTGGTCGGCCGTCAGCTGCACCCAGCCGCCCTTGAAGGCCTCGACGATCTGCGGGCTGGTGTCGAAGCCGAAATTGAAGATATCGCCGGGCTTCCTGCCCGCCGCCTGCATGTAGGTGGCGACATTGCCGAGCATCTGCCCGCCGGGATAGCCGACCGCCTTGACACCGGGATTGTTGAGCAGCGCCGCAGTGATAGGCGGGATCGCGAGATTGGGATCGGCTGCCCATTCGGTTTGTGAATTGATCTGAACGACATCGACGCCGGCCTCCTTCAGCGCGGCGACCGTCCCACGCTCGCGCGCGCCGCGGCTCTCATTCTCGAACGGTCCGATCATGATCGCCTTGTCGCCGGCCTTCAGCCCGGCCAGCTTGAACGCCTCGGCGCCGAGCGCGCGCCCCTGCTGCTCCTGCTGCGCGCCGACATAACCGCCGCCGAACGCCGCCACCACGGTCGGTACCGGAACGTTCTGGTACATCATCTTGATGCCGTCCTTATGCGCCTGTTCGGCCAGCGGCATGATCGCAGCGTCGCCCGGATGGCCCATCATGGCGATGCCCTGCGGCTTGACGGCGACCGCCTCGCGCAATTGCTGCACCATCTTTTCGACGTCCCAGCCGGAAAAGATGTAGTCGACCTTCGGCCCGAGATCGGCCGCCGCCTGCTTGGCGCCATTATAGACGATCGTGCCGAAGGCGTCGCCCTCGGCGCCGCCAACGAAGAAGCGGATGTGGACGTCCTTGCACCATTGGGCGTCGAGCGCCTTTGCCGGCAAGGTGGAAATCGAGGCGCAGAGCGCCGTGGCGGCCGCCACGACGGTCGAGCGCAGAACAGTCCTTCTGATCGTGATGCTCATGCACGTTCCTCCCTTTGGTCCCTCGCGACGGAGGGTTTCGACAATGATTTGGATCGGCCGGCTCCTCCCGCCGGCCGGCACTCAAACCGGATTGGGCAGGTAGCTGCTCCCTCCCCGGCATTGCTTCAGATAATCGAGAGCGCGCGCCTGGCCGGTGATCTCCAGATCGCCGCGATAGACGGGGTCGTGCCAGCCTTCGATGTCGATCGCGCCCTTGTAGCCGGCCAGCCGCAATTCGCTGATCACCCGCGTCCAGTCGCTATCGCCAAAGCCCGGCGTGCGCATCTGCACGAAAGGCAGGCGGCCGAACACGCCATGCTCGCGGATCACGTCCCAGCGCACCGTCGCGTCCTTGCCATGGACATGGAAAATGCGCGGCGCCCATTTGCGGATCTGCGGGATCGGGTCGATCAGGTAGACGAGCTGATGGCAGGGCTCCCATTCCAGCCCGAGATTGTCGTTGGGCAACTCGTTGAACATCAGCTCCCATGCGTCCGGATTGTGGGCGATGTTCCAGTCGCCGCTCGCCCAATTGCCGTCCATGGCGCAGTTCTCGAAGGCGATGCGCACGCCCTTGTCGGCGGCGCGCCTGGCCAGCGGGCCCCACACCTCGCGGAAGCGCGGCAGGCTGTCGGTGAGCTTCTTGCCGCGCAGGCGGCCGGTGAAGCCGCAGACCATCGAAGTGCCGAACAGATGCGCGTTGTCGATCACCGTCTCCCAGGCCGCGAGCACGCCGCGATCGACCTCGCCGCTCTCAAGCGGATTGCCGAAAACGCCGAGCGACGACACGGTGACGTCGGCATCACCGATCGCGTCACGGATTTCGCCGGCGAGGCGCCTCAGGTCCTTGCCGCCCAGCGTCTGCCAGAAGAAGGGCTGGATGCTCTCGAAGCCAAGCGGCAGGATTTGTTTCACGTAGGCGGCCGGATCGTCGAGATTGGCCCGCACCATGGTGCCGATCCTGATATCGAGAAGCGGGTTCGGCATCGTCATCCTTCCTGGGTCGGGATCGCCACGCGCCGTCCGGTCTCCGCGCTTTCGATCGCGCCGAAGACCATGGCGAGGCTTTTGATGTTGTCGGCGCCGCGGGTCTCCGGCTCGGTGCCGGTTTGGATCGCGCGCATGAAATCCTGGATGATGCCGAGATGTCCGCCCACTCGATCGGCCGGGTCGAGCGCCGGCACCTCGATGGTTTGCGTCTTGTCGATGATACCGTCGCGGCCCGACGCGACCACCTCCGCCTTCAGCCCGTCATGGCCGTCCCACAACAGACTGCCGCGTTCGGCGACGATGCGCCAGCTGCCTTCCCAGCTGGTGCGGAAACCGTCTGCGCACCAAGACCCGGCATAGGTGAAGACCTTGCCGCCGCCGAGGTCGAAGACGGCGCTGGCCGACGAGCCCTGCCGGTACCAGGAACTGGCCGGCTCCCATTCCTGGCAATAGACGCTGGCCGGCTCGCCGGCGACCATGTAGCGCGCGGCGTCGAAAGTGTGGATCGCCATGTCGAGCAGCAGCACGTGGTCCATCTCCTCGCGAAAGCCGCCGAAATGCGGCGCGATGAAGAAATCGGCATGGATGCTGGTCGGCCGGCCGATGGCGCCGGAGTCGAGGAAGCGCCTGATCCGCCTGACATTGGCGACATAGCGCCGGTTCTGGACGACGGCATGGATGCAGCCGGCGCGGCGCGCCGCATCGAGAATGGCTCGCGCATTTTCCGGGCTGTCGGCCAGCGGCTTTTCGGTCAGCAGGTGGCAATGATGGGCAAAGGCAGAAAACGCGATCTCGCGGCGGGCCGCCGGAACCACGACATCGAACACGGCGTCGGGTTTCGTCTCGTCGAGGACGGCGTCGACGCTGGTACCGACGACTGCGTTGCTGAGATCGTATTCGCGCGCCCTAGCCTGCGCCCGCTCGGCATCGAGGTCGACAAGGCCGGCAATGGCGAGCCCGTCGATCTGCCTTGCGGCATCGAGCCACTGCCTGCTCATGGCTCCGCACCCGACCAGGACGACCTTCATCATCCAGCGCTCCTCCTCCGCTCGGCCCCTCCAGTCCGAGTGTCACGGCATTTCCGGCATCACCGTAAACGTTTTTCCGTAAACGTTTACGAGAACACACCCGATGGCTTAGAATGTCAATCACCTGCTCGCGAAAATCGACACCCACTGCTTGGCCTGAAGGGCGGCCGGTGCTAGCGAAGACAGGGGGAGAACCGGCCTTGGCGTCCAGCATCCACGATCTCGCGCGTCACCTGAACATTTCGATCGGCACTGTGTCGCGCGCGCTGAACGGCCGCGCCGATGTCAACGCGGAGACGCGCCAGCGCGTGCTGGAGGCCGCCAGGAAGCTGAACTACTCGCCCAACCAGTCGGGCCGGAGTCTCAGGAAAGGTGCCACCCATTCGATAGCCTTCATGCTGCAACCGCATCCCGGCGACCAGCAATATGGCGAGCCATTCTTCATCCCGTTCCTGACCGGCCTGCAGGCGCGGCTTGCCGAAAGCGAGCTCGATCTGATGGTCGTCATGGGTGAGCCCGGTCAATATCAGCCGGAGAGGCTGCGCCGCGTGGTTGAGACGCGCCGGGCCGACGCGGTCGTGTTGGCCAATACACGGCGGGAGGACGACCGGATCGACTATCTCAGCAAGGCCGGCTTTCCCTTCGCCACGCTTGGCCGAAGTCAATCCGGCGGCGATACCTATCCTTCGCTCGATATCGATTTCGAGAGGGCGGGTGAGGAAGCCGTCGACCGGCTGGTCGCGCGCGGCCACCGCCGCATTGCCGCCATCCGCCCTTCGCTCGATCTCAACTTCGGTTACCTGTTCCTCGACGGCTACCGCAAGGCGCTGCAACGGCACGGCATCGAGGTCGACCCCGGCCTGATCGCCGACGGCTTCATCAACGAGACCGGCGGCTATCAGGTGACGCCGCGCGTGATGCTCTCCAAGGACCGGCCGACAGCCATTATCTTCAACAATGACGCCATGGCGCTCGGCGGCTGCAAGGCACTGGCCGAGATGGGCATCAGGCCTGGCCACGACATCGCGGTGATCGTCATCGTCGACACGCCGCTTTGCCGCTACTTCTCGCCGACGCTGACCGCCTTCCGTCCGTCGCTGGAGCCGATGGGCCGCCGGCTGGCCGAGATGCTGCTCGCCTCGCTTCCGGCTTTCGCCGGTCCCGAGGGCACGCGCATCATCCGCGAGGTCTGGCCGCTGGAGCTTGTCGCCAGAGAGAGCGATTGAGGCGCGCCTTTCCCTTCTCCCCCTGTGGGAGAAGGTGTCGCCGAAGGCGACGGATGAGGGGGGTTCCAGGGAACGCCAGCGCCTCACTCTGCTGGAACACCCCTCATCCGTCTCGGCGCTATCGTGCCGATCCACCTTCTCCCACAAGGGGAGAAGGAAGAAGCGCCGCCTGTCACGCAACCATCACGTTCACGTCCTAGACCGCTCGGCGGCAAGGGCTGGTTGCATCGTCGGCGCCGCGCCCTTTTGAGCCAATGGCCGCTCTGCTCGTCACGAAGGGGATTTCCATGAAACATCTCAACCGAACCGTCGCGCTCGGCGCGGCACTTGCCCTGTTCACCGCCATGACGCCGGCGCTCGCCGACGGCGTCGCCTACGTCAACAAGGGGCTCGTCGGCGTCGGCCGCATTCCGGCCAGCCAGAAGGACAAGTTCGGCGAGACGTTCGGTTCGGGTTCCGGCATGTCGATCGACACCAAGGGCTGGGCGCGCGATGGCGCGGGCTACAAGGGCTCGCTCTGGCTGCTGCCGGACCGCGGGTACAATGTCGTCGGCACCACCGATTACCGCCCGCGCCTCAACACCATCGCGATCGAGCTGACTCCGACCGCTCCAGGTGCCGCGCCCGCCGGCGGGCAGGAACAAGCCGGCGTCAAGGCGACGCTCGCCGACACCATGCTCTTGACCGACGATAAGGGCGCCGATGCGACCGGCCTCGACCCGCTCAACGGCGTGCGCGAAGCCGCCGGCGACATGCCGATCCTGCCTCAGGCCGACAACGGCAAGCTTTCGCTGGACGACGAAGCGATCGTGCGCCTGCCCGACGGTACCATGTTCATCTCCGACGAATATGGCCCCAACATCTACCGCTTCTCGGCCGAAGGCCGCTTGATGTCGGCGACGCAGCCGCCCGCGGCGCTGGTGCCGATGCGCCACGGCAAGCCGAACTTCGCTTCCGACAATCCCGGCCCGGGCTCCGCCGAGCCCGATCCGAAGGACCCGGAGACCGGCCGCCAGAACAACCAGGGGCTCGAAGGCATGTCGATGACGCCTGACGGCAAGTTCCTGATCGCCGTGCTGCAGTCGGCGACCCGCCAGGACGGCGGCGATTCCGGCTCGACGCGCCAGAACACCCGCGCCCTAGTCTATGACGCTTCCGACCTCGCCCACCTCAAGCT
>NZ_RZRX01000323.1:0-5808 GCF_003997405.1 Mesorhizobium sp. M2A.F.Ca.ET.042.01.1.1 | reverse complement strand
GTGCCGACGCTGGTGCCGGTGATGAGGACACCGGTGGCCGTAAGCCATTCCTGGATGAGCGGCACCGGCTGGAAGACCATGGCCGCGGCGATGATCCTGCCGCGCGGCCGGATGCCCGCGACCATGGCGTCCCAGGTGGCGGTGGTCGGCGCGAAATTGATGCAGGCGTGGTATTTTTCGCCCTTGGCTGCCAGCCGCGAGGGCAAGCCGCTGTCGGCGATTTCGGTTTCCGCCGCATCGTAGCGGCGCGCGATCTCCAGCTTCGCCGGATCGCGGTCGACGGCAAGCACGCTGACGCCGAGCCGGCTGGCGATCTGCACTGCGTAGAGGCCGAGTCCGCCACAGCCGAAGACGATGCATTTCTCGCCGGCTTTCAGCGCCGCCCGTTTCACAGCGCCGTAAGCGGTGACGCCGGCGCACATCAGCGGCGCGGCGGTCACCGGATCGATGGTTTCGGGCAGCGCCACCGCGAAGCTCGCGTCGCAGACGACATATTCAGCAAAGGCGCCGGGCACGTTCAAGCCATGCGCGCGATGGTGCTGGCAAAAGGACTCGTAGCCATCCAGGCATTCGTCGCAACGGCGGCAGGTGTCGTGGATCCAGGGCGCGCCGGCACGATCGCCGAGCGACCAGCCGCCGACGCCCTCGCCGATCGCCTCGACGCGGCCGATGCCCTCATGACCCATGACGAAGGGGGAAGGCGCGTGCGGCGGAACGCTCTCGCCGCGCCAGATATGCACGTCGGTATGGCAGACGCCGCTGGCCTGAAGCCGCACCAATATCTGACCGGAGCCGGCGACCGGACGCGGCACGCTGGTGATCTCGAGCGGCTCGCCGTAGCTGCCTAGGACCGCGGCCCGCATCGTTTGTGTGTGCGATGTCATCGATAGTCCGTCCGGCGTCTGCTTGCTTTCGCAGCCTAGGCCTGCCAAAATCATATGACAATACAAAAATTTGTTAGAGCGTACAAAATTTTCGTCGGATATACGAAACCCATGGCGACCAGGACGAAGAAACAACGCACTCGCATCGAAGACATCAGGCGGGTCGAGCTGATCGAGGCGGCGCACCGCATCTTCCTGCGCGACGGGCTGAAGGGCCTGACGACGACCCGCATCTGCCATGAGGCCGGCATGTCGCAGGGCATCCTGACCTATTATTTCAAGGACAAGGACCAGGTCCTGTTCGAGATGGTGCGCTACGCCAACCGCGTGCTCATGGACGCCGTGGTGATCAATCTGCGCCAGGCCGAGACAAGATGGGATCGCCTGACGGCGATCGTCGACGGCAATTTCCCGGAAGAAAAGTTCGAGCGCAACACAGCCAATGCCTGGGTGTCGTTTTATGCGGAAGCTGCGCACAACCCGCGTTACGCGCGGCTGCAGGAGCTGTTCTACAAGCGCTTGAGGTCGAATATCGGCTCGGCGCTGTCGCCGCTGTGGTCGAGAGAGGAAATCGACCATTTCGTGCGCGGCTTCGCCGCGATGCTCGACGGCTTCTGGCTGCGGCGCGGCCATTCCGACGACGCCATCTCGCATCTGGAAGCGCGGGCGCTGCTTGTCGAGTATTCGGAAAAGATGCTCGGTCCGGCCGTGGTGTCGAAGCTGAAAAGGCTTCAGCTGCAGGCGGCGTGACGTTTTGGAAGGCATCGCCGGCAGCGAGCGGTTGCAGGCGCTCCTTGCCAGGGCGGGTTTCACCATAAGGCTCCACCGGTGATCTGAATATTTTCCATGGTGATCCCCTTGGCGAGATCCGAGCAGAGGAAGACGGCGAGCGCCGCGATTTCTTCCGGCTGCATCATGCGCCCCTGGGGGTTGCCCTTCCTGAACTCGTCCATCAATTCCTCTGCGCTGCGGCCCTTGCCTTCGCGCTCGACGACCTGCGAGACGTTGCGGCGCATCAGCTCGGTCTCGACCCAAGTCGGGCTGATCATGACGCAGGTGATGCCATGTGCTGCGCCTTCGAGCGCCACGCAACGCGTGAGCCCCAGCAAGCCCGCCTTGGAGGCGCAGTAAGCAGGATTGTCCTTCCAGCCGACGGAAGCGGCGGTCGAGCCGATGTTGACGATGCGGCCCCAGCCGCGTTCGATCATGCCGGGCAGCACCGCGCGCGTGGTGCGAAACGCCCCGGTGAGATTGGTGTCGACGATCTTGTCCCAGAGCTCGTCGGAATGGCCGCAGACCGGCTGCTCGGCCGTGGTGCCGGCGGCATTGACCAGGATGTCGGCCGGGCCGATCGCCGCCTGCGCTTCCGCGAAGAAGAGGTTGGTGAGGTCACTGTCGCGCACGTCGAGATGCGCGGCATGGACCTTGGTGCCATGCGTGGCAAGCGACGACTTCACGCGTTCGATCTCGTCGGCGCCGGGATAATAAGCGGCGTCCACCCTGCCCGCCTGCGGCGGCGCGACGTAGGATCCGACGGCGACATTGGCGCCGGCCTTGGCGAGCGCGGTGGCGATGGCAAAGCCCATGCCGGAAAAGCCGCCGGTGACGATGGCGCTGCGGCCGGTGAGATTGGTCATCGCCAACGGGCTCCGTTTTCACACTGCAAGATAGCCTCCGTCGACGACCATTTCGGAGCCGGTGACGAATTTCGATTCATCCGAGGCGAGGTAGAGGACCATGTAGGCGATGTCGTTGGGCTCGCCGAGGAAACCGATCGGGTGACGCGATAGCGCCTTGGCCTTCTCCTGCTCGAGCGTGCCGAGGTCGCGCAGATAGTTCTCGGTCTGCGGCGTCCAGATATAGCCGGGATGAATGGAGTTGCAGCGGATGCCGTTGCGCTGCTCGGCACAATGCACCGCGACCGCCTTGGTCAAGGTGCGCACGCCGCCCTTGGAGGCGCAATAGGCGGCAAGCTCAGCTTCGCCGATGATGCCGTCGATGGAGGACAGATTGATGATCGATCCGCCGCCGGATTTCTTCATCAGCTTAATGCCCTCCTGGCAGCCGAAGAAGACGCCGTCGAGATTGACCGCCATGGTGCGCCGCCATTCGGCAAGCGAGGTGTCCTCAATGTTCCGGGCGATGGCGATGCCGGCATTGTTGACCAGCACGTCGAGCCGCCCCAACCGTTGCTCGACCGCCGCCATGACGGACGACCAATCCTCAGGCTTGGACACGTCATGGGGCAGCGCCAGCGCCTCACCGCCGGCCTTGCCAATCTCGGCCGCCGTATGGCCGGCGAGGCCCTCGTCGATGTCGGTGACGACCAGTCTGGCGCCTTCCGATGCCAGCAAGAGCGACGACGCCCGGCCGAGGCCGAGACCGGCCCCGGTTACGAGCGCCACCTTGCCTGCGACGCGGCCCATTGCGGCATCAGTCTCCCTTGTTCAACAGCTCCAGCGGCTTGCCAAGCCAGTCGCGGTAGAAACCTTCGAGATCCGGCTCGAAATCATGCACGATCGGGTAGCCAGGCGCGGCCGCCTCGACTTCGTGAAGCGTGCCGCATTCCGGGCAGATGAATTCGCGGATCTCCATCCAGTCCGGATCCGGCAGGTCGCTGTTGGGGTAGATCTCGCGCAGCGTCTCCTCTGTATCGCGCACGATGATCGACGCCTTCAGCTTCCAGTTCTTGCGGTAGTCGCCGAAGGAGTGGCCGCATTCGCATTTCGTGACCCGCTCGTCACCGCTCTGGCAGATGAAGAGATGGTCGCCGACGGGGAGCAGGATCGGATCGCTCCAGGCGACCCGATCCTGCAACACCGCGACATATTTGAAGAAACGGTCATCGTCCTTGTAGGCGCTCATGATGCGACGTGTCTGCGGCCAGGGCAGCGTGCCGGCAACCAGATCGGCGATGACTTCCTTGCTGTATGAGGTCATGGTTCTTACTCCACGCCGAAGGTCGATTTGGCGTCGACATCCCAGAAGGCCGAAAAGTCCCTGGTGAAGCGCGGCGAGAGCTTGATCGCGCTGGCATACATCTTCTTCACCTCGGGCGCGAAATCGGACGCCTTCACCCGTTCACGCTCCTTGGCGATCCACTCCGAAACCGGTTTCGCGCGCGCCAGGCGCTTCGCACGCATCTCGGCGCGATGGCGCTTGGTGGCTTCGAGATTGGCGACCGGGAACCCCTCCTCGTCCTCATCGAGCACGATGCCGAAGATGCCTTCGGCAGCCTCCTTGGTGAGGAAGCCGTTCTCGACGTCCCAGGCGGTCTTCATCGGGTCGCGCTCCAGCACGTCGCCGTAGCCGCCACCGCCATTGTAGGAATGGGTGAAGACGTCGCCGGTCTTGTGCGGCGCGGTGATGTAGGGGCCTTCCAGCGTCACATGCTCGCCTTCCAGCCGGACTTCCAGCTCCGAGCGATAGGGATTGGTGCCGGTGTGATGGGCCAGCGGCGCGCCATTTTCGGCCAGTTCGAAAATGTTCGAGTCGCGCACGGCGCGGTGCTTCTGGCAGGTCGGCGCCGGATAGCCGCCGCACAGGCCGCCATTATCGAACACGCGCGAGGAATGCTCGGAGGTGACCAGCCGCAGATGATCGGTCTTGGAGACCAGCCAGGTCGACAGGAAGGAGCAGCCGCCGCGATATTTGCCGGCGCCGCCGGAGTTGGGAACGATGGAACGGCCGATATAGAGCATGGGCATATTCTGTTCCCAGATCTCGATATTACCCATGTCGGATTCCGGGTTCCAGCCGACATAGGCAGTGTCGAGCCCGTCCTTGATGGCCAAAGCGCCGGAGCCGGCGGCGGCGCATTCGAAATGCGCCATGCCGAAGGGCGTGCCGTACTGGCTGGTGCCCCCCATCTCGATCATCGGGCTGTTGACTTGGCCGACGAAAGCTTCCTCGACGAAGCCGCGGGCGATGAAGGAGCGCGACAAGAGCCGCTGGAAGACGCCATATGCCGGCAGAAGCAGCGCCCAGGAGGTGGCCGTCGCCACCATCTCGTTGTCCGGGTTGGTCCAGGTGCCGTGTGGCAATTTCAGCTCAGTGGCCATCCAGGCGCCATCATTGACCAGGCCCTCGAAGTTCATGTGCTGGGTCAGCGTCACGAACATGCCACCATCCATGCCGGCCGGCGTGCAGTTCATCGAATGGTAGCCCCAGGGCTGCGTGCCCTCGAAATCCATAATAATCTTGCCGTCGGTGGTGATCTCCATCTCGATCGGGATGTTGTAGAGCCAGTCGGGATCGCCGAGCGGCTGGTAACCCGGCTTGCCGGCGGTGACGTGGCCGTAGAAGGTGTGGCCGCGATAAATGCCGGGCACGGTGAGCTGGCGTGTACGGCCGAGTTGGGCGCGGCGGCCCTCCTCGATGAATTCCTTCGACACCTGCATCCAGTAGTCGAGACCGATCTCGTCGATCAGCGTCTTGACGCTCTCGCGCATGTCGATGCACGATGCCACCTTGGCCTTCTCGTCCAGCACCCAATAGATCGGCATCCTGAGATTGCGCTCACAGCGGATGACGTAGTCGCGCCGAAGCTCGTCATTCTCGCCGACCTTTTCGGCGCAGACGAACAGGCCTTCGGTGAAGCGCTCCTGCGCCAGCGCCACGTCACCGCCGGGCGTGATGCCGCCGGCTTCGAGCTCATGGCAGACGGCGCCAGCCCAGCCGACCAGCTTGCCGGAATGGAAGATCGGCACCACGTCCATGACGTCAGGCACCTGCACGGTGCCGATGAAGGCGTCGTTGTTGGCGAAGATGTCGCCGTCGCGGATTTGCGGGTTTTCCTCGTAGCCGTTGCGGATCATCCATTTGATGAAGCGGCTCATCGTGTGCACGTGCACCATGATGCCGTTGGAGAGCGCGATCGCGTCGCCTTCCGGCGTATAGATGGCGACGACCATCTCGCCGACCT
>NZ_RZRX01000322.1:0-5862 GCF_003997405.1 Mesorhizobium sp. M2A.F.Ca.ET.042.01.1.1 | reverse complement strand
AAGCAAGCCTCGGCACAGGGCTACCGTTTCCTGAACGCCGGCTTCGAGCTCGGCGTTGATGGCGACCTCACGAAAAATTAACCCAGTCCCCTTCTGTATCTGCTATGAAGTGCGGGCCGTCTCCCCGAACTCCCCGGTTTTGTGGGCGGCAGCCGTCACATTTTTGCAGTTTTCGTCCCCTTGTGCTTGCGTGTAGGTGCCGGCATACCACCTATAGGCGGATGTTTGGGCGGACAAAGGTCCATTAGAAAAGTCATGTTGGCGCGATCTGACGAAACGAGCGATGCCGCTGCGGCACCGGCTCCCGCGATCCAAGACGGCACGCGCGGCGAGGCGTTCAACCGCGCGCAACGGCACTCGCGCCGCGTGCGCGTGCTGAAATTCGCGGTGCCGCTGCTCGCGGCCGCCATTGCGATCGCCTTTCCGGTCTATTCCTACCTCAAAGCGCCAATCTCCATTTCCGTGCAGGCCGACGGCACGGCGTTTTCGAACGGCAAGCTGGTGATGGCCAATCCGAAGCTCAACGGCTTCACCAAGCAGAAGCTGCCCTATTCACTGACGGCGACTAGGGCGACGCAGGATGTCGGCCAGCAGGCCGTGATCGATCTCGAAGGCATCAACGCCAAGCTGCCCGTCGCCACTGACAATATCGTGTCGGTCGATGCCGAGCACGGTATCTACAATCGCGACGCCAATACGATGGATCTCACCAGTGACGTCAGCGTGACGACGACGGACGGTCTTGCGGCGAAATTCAAATCGATCTTCCTAGACATGGGCAAAGGCTCTATGAAGACGAGCAATCCGGTCGACGTCAGCCGCGGCGGGTCGCGCATCACCGCGGACTCGATGTCGGTCGAGGACAATGGCAGGCTCGTGGTCTTCGAGAACCGGGTTCGCGTCAACATCGATCCGACTGCACTGAAGGCGGCAGGGGTAAACAGTGGAGAACAGAATGCGTCGCAGTAAATCCGCGTGGGCTCTGGGCGCTGCCTCCGCATTGCTGTTTCTGGGGACGGCGCATTCCTTCGCGCAGTCGAGCGCGACCAGCCAGATGTCCGGGCTCAAGCTGTCCGGCGACCAGCCGATCCAGATCGAAAGCGACAAGCTTGAGGTCCGCCAAGCCGAGAGCATGGCCATATTCAGCGGCAATGTCACCGTCAACCAGGGGCCGACGCTGCTCAAGGCCGGCAAGATGACGGTCTACTATGTCAAGGATGCCAATGCCGGCAAAAGCGCCGCGGCCGGCGCGTCGGCGATGACGGGTGCCGCCAACATCGACCACCTGGAGGTCGAGAACAAGGTCTACGTCAAATCGAACGATCAGGTCGCCACCGGCGACAGCGGCACGTTCGACATGAAGACGCAGGTGCTCACGCTCAAGGGCAAGGAAGTGGTGCTGTCGCAGGGCGACAACGTCCTCAAGGGCTGCAAGCTCACCGTGCAGATGAGGAGCGGCCTCGCCAATGTCGACGGCTGCGGTGGCCGCGTGATGATGTCGTTCACGCCCCAGAAGCAGGGCACGGCCCAGCAGGGAGCGTCGAGCAAGTAATGGCCGGCGTATCCTCGCTGCTTGCCCGTCTTCCGGGGCGGGCGGCCGCAAAGCCGGCTGCTCCGGCGACGATCGGCACCGACAAGGCGAACTTCAAGGGCACCCTGATCGCCAAGGGCCTGACCAAAAGCTACAAGGGCCGCAAAGTGGTGAGCGGGGTGACGCTCGGCGTGCGCGCCGGCGAGGCCGTCGGCCTGCTTGGCCCCAACGGCGCCGGCAAGACCACGTGTTTCTACATGGTCACGGGCCTTGTTCCCGTCGATGAGGGCTCGATCGAGATTGACGGCTTCGATGTCACGTCGATGCCGATGTACCGGCGCGCCCGCCTTGGTATCGGCTATCTGCCGCAGGAAGCGTCGATCTTCCGCGGGCTGAACGTCGAGCAGAATATCCGCGCCGTGCTGGAAGTGGTCGAAAAAGATCGCAAGGTGCGCGAACGCAACCTCGACGAGCTGCTCGAGGAATTCCACATCAGCCATCTGCGCAAGGCGCCCTCGATGTCGCTGTCGGGCGGCGAACGGCGTCGCCTTGAAATCGCGCGGGCTCTGGCGACGCGGCCTGCCTATATGCTGCTCGACGAGCCCTTCGCCGGCATCGACCCGATTGCCGTCGCCGACATTCAGCAGCTCGTGCGTCACCTCACGGCGCGCGGCATCGGCGTCTTGATCACCGACCACAATGTGCGCGAGACGCTCGGCCTGATCGATCGCGCCTATATCATCCATGCCGGCCAGGTGCTGACGCATGGCCGGGCCGACGAAATCGTCGCCAACGCCGATGTGCGGCGTCTCTATCTCGGCGAGGGTTTCACGCTCTGAGCGTGAAATACCTTTCTCCAGAGTGAATTTGAGCGAATTTCGACTGGTCTGTCGCGATTTTTCGGCCCAATAACGCTCCGGTAAGCCGATCCTGCTAGCGTTTTCCTTGACAAGCAAAAGCCGGGCCAGTTTCTATGCCCGACCGGAAAGCAAGAGTGCGACGCGTAGACGAGGCGTTTGAATCCCACCATGGCGCTGGCAGCCAAACTGCAGCTCAGACAATCCCAGTCGCTGGTGATGACGCCGCAGCTGATGCAGTCGATCCGGCTGTTGCAGCTCACCCATGTCGAGCTCGAACGCTTCATCGACGAAGAGATCGAGCGCAACCCCCTCCTGGAGCGGGCCGAACCGCAGGACGATGCCGCCAGCGACCAGGCCCAGAAGAGCGAGGCCGCGCCGGAGCGGGATAGCGCCGGCGACTGGTTCGAGGGCGAGACGGAGTGGAGCGCGGAGGCGATCTCGCAAAAACTCGACTCCTCCCTGGAAAACCTGTTTCCCGACGATCCCGGCACCAGCGAGCGGCTGGGGCCGGATCTCACGGCGCAGTGGAAGTCGGCAGCGGGCAGCGCCGGCACGGCCTCGTCCGAGGGCTTCGACGTCGGCGACATGGCCGCGGCCGCGGTCACATTGCGCGAACATGTCGGCGAGCAGATCGCGCTTGCTTCGCTGAGCCCCGGCGAACGCCTCATCGCGGGCGAGCTTGCCGACGGGCTCGACGAGGCCGGTTATCTGCGCACCGAACTGGTGGAGATCGCGGTCCGGCTCGGCACGGATGAAGCGGCGGTGGCGCGGGTGCTTGGCGTCTGCCAGAGCTTCGAGCCGGCAGGACTCTTCGCGCGCGACCTTGCCGAGTGCCTGTCGCTGCAGCTTCAGGCGCGCGACAGGCTCGATCCGGCGATGAAAGCGCTGGTCGCCAATCTCGAGCTCCTGGCGCGGCGCGATTTCCAGACGCTGAAACGCATCTGCGGCGTCGACGAGGAGGACCTCCTCGACATGCTGGCCGAGATCCGCGCGCTCGATCCGCGCCCCGGCCTGGCGTTTTCGGGCGGCGCCAGCGACGCGATCGTCGCCGATGTCGAGGTCCGCGCCGCCAATGACGGCAGCTGGGCCGTGGAGCTCAATGCCGACACGCTGCCGCGCGTGC
The DNA here is from genome assembly GCF_003997405.1 of Mesorhizobium sp. M2A.F.Ca.ET.042.01.1.1. NCBI lineage: Bacteria > Pseudomonadati > Pseudomonadota > Alphaproteobacteria > Hyphomicrobiales > Phyllobacteriaceae > Mesorhizobium > Mesorhizobium sp. M2A.F.Ca.ET.042.01.1.1. Next base: position 2,348 of record NZ_RZRX01000322.1, on the reverse strand, counting down.
TGGTGGACAATGTCTACTTCGCCCGTGTCTCGAGCCACGCCAAGGACCAGGCGGAAAAGGATTTTCTCGCCGAATGCCTGCAGAACGCCAACTGGCTGACGCGCAGCCTCGACCAGCGGGCCAAGACCATTCTCAAGGTGGCGTCGGAAATCGTGCGGCAGCAGGACGCCTTCCTCGTCCATGGCGTGCGCCACCTCAAGCCGCTGAACCTACGCACGGTGGCAGACGCCATCGGCATGCATGAATCGACCGTCAGCCGCGTCACCGCAAACAAATACATGCTGACGCCGCGCGGGGTTTTCGAGCTGCGCTATTTCTTCACGGCGTCGATCGCCTCGGCCGAAGGCGGCGAAGCGCATTCTTCCGAGGCCGTGCGCGACCGCATCAAGCAGATGATCGACGAGGAAAAGCCCGCCGACGTGCTTTCCGACGACGCCATCGTCGACATGCTCAAGGAAAGCGGTGTCGATATCGCGCGCCGCACCGTTGCGAAATACCGCGAAGGCATGAATATCCCATCGTCTGTGCAAAGACGGCGGGAGAAGCGGGCGCTCGCGAACGCCGGCCGCTAGGCCTGCCCCGAATCCCCGGCGAGCCTTGGTCGGTGCCAGACGGGCTGATTTCCCACAATTCCCAAGCTTGATTGACAAGCCGCAATGAAGTGTCTAGAAGCCCGCCCGCATGAGCAGGGCGGTAATGCCCGCTTGCGAATGGGTCCGTCAGACAAGGCCATGGACGGCCAAGAAGGCGACTTGTGATCAACCGGAAAGTTCGGGTCTAAAATCGGCGCGCATGCCGCTGCGAAGCTTGTGCGCGCGCACCACGGGTATAAACTCGGGACCAGTTTGAAGCCTGGGCAAGGAAGGTCAGTTTTCAGATGAATCTACGCATTTCGGGAAAACACATGGACATCGGCGATGCGTTCCGCACACGCATCAACGACCGGGTCGGCGAGGCGATCGAGAAATATTTCGATCGGGGTTTTTCAGGACATGTCACGGTCATCAAATCGGGGTCGCGTTTCTCCGCCGACTGCATGGTCCGGCTCGATTCCGGCGCCTCGCTGCAGGCGACCGGCGACGCCCAGGACCCGACGCTTGCCTTCGAAGCGGCGGCCGATCGCCTGGAAACACGGCTTCGCCGCTACAAGCGCCGGCTGAAATCGCGCAATACGGGCAACGGCAATGGCGAAGAGCCGACCGACATCGCCTACACGGTGATGGCCCCCCTCACAGATGATGAGGAAGACATTCCGGAGGACTTCGCTCCGGCCATCGTCGCCGAATCAAGCATGACGCTGCGGACCATGTCGGTGGCGTCGGCTGTCATAGAGCTCGACAACAGCGACAGCCCGGTATTCCTGTTCCGCAACGCCGGGACCGACCATCTCAACATCGTCTACCGCCGGCCGGATGGCAATATCGGCTGGATCGATCCGTCGACGACCAAAGTCGCACAAGCATAAAAAGCCGGCCGCGCGAGGGGGCGACGACTGGCGCGGCAGGCGAGCAAGGGATTTTTCAAGCATGGATCTCAGCGATCTCATCAGCGTCCCGGCGATCATGCCGGCGTTGAAGGCGAATTCCAAAAAGCAGCTTCTGCAATTGCTGTCGGAGAGGGCGGCGGCGATTTCGGGAATCCCGGAACGGGAGGTGTTCGACACCATCCTGCAGCGCGAGCGGCTGGGATCGACCGGCGTCGGCAACGGCATCGCCATTCCGCACGGCAAGCTCGCCGGCGTGAAGCGGATCGCCGGCGTCTTCGCGCGGCTGGAAACGCCGGTCGATTTCGAGGCATTGGACGACCAGCCGGTCGACCTCGTCTTTCTGCTGCTCGCGCCCGAAGGCGCCGGCGCCGACCATCTCAAGGCGCTGTCGCGCATCGCGCGCGTGCTGCGCGATGCCGACACGGTGGCCAAGATCAGGGGTACGCGCGACGCGGTGGCGATCCACGCCTTGCTGTCCGACACGCAGGCTTCGCACGCGGCCTGAAGTTTGGGATAGATCTAGTTTTGGGATTAAACCCTAGAGGGGCCGCCGAGAGCGGCCCTTTCCATTTCGGACTGCCAGCAATCGCCTTAGTGGATGGCGACAGTGGTCAGGTCGTTCTCCAACGCACCCGCCAGCGCCCGGTCACGGGCATCGGAAAGCAGGATCGGCTGGCCGTTGGCGGCAAACAGCGCCCACAGCTCCAGGCCGGGGGCGATTTCGCCGAGGCCGGGGAAGCGGCCGCGCAGGTCGTCGCTCGACACTTTCCGCAGATAAGCGACAGAGCCTTCGCCGAGATGGGCGAGTTCGCCGCTGGTCATGGTGATCGTTTCGTCAGTTCTGGTCATTTCAAGCCTCCTT
>NZ_RZRX01000321.1:0-5864 GCF_003997405.1 Mesorhizobium sp. M2A.F.Ca.ET.042.01.1.1 | reverse complement strand
GGGCAGCGCGGCGCTGGAGGCGCTCGCCCAGATACGCACCGCGATCTTCGACAAGACAGGGACCCTGACGCTCGGCGGCGCCGAGTTGATCGAGATCGACGTCGCTCCAGGCCAGGGAACCAATGAACCGCTGCGGCTGCTCGCCTCGCTTGAACAGGCTTCGCACCACGTCCTTGCGGATTCGATTGTCCGCATTGCCCGCCACGGGAACCTTTTGCTTTCCCAACCCTGTGATGTCCGCGAGCATCGGGGAGAAGGCCTTGAAGGTCAGGTGGATGGGATATCGGTCGTGGCCGGGTCGAGGCCGCTTGTTCTTGGAAGCGGACCATTGCCCAACTGGGCGGAGAGCGGAGAGAGCCGGTATCGCGACACGCAGGTGCTCAGGGTGTTTCTGGCCATCGATGGCCGCCTTGCCGCTGTTTTCACATTCGGAGACGCCATACGCGAGGATGCTCCCGGCACTGTCGAGGCTTTGCGTTCGGCAGGCGTCACCCGGATAGTCATGCTGACGGGAGATGACGGCGCGGCGGCCGAAAAGGTCTCCGCTTCGCTCGATCTCGATGCCGTATTTGCCGACGCAACGCCGGCCGACAAGGTTGGAACAGTGGAAGCCGAAAAGGCTGCGGCGCCGACGATGATGGTTGGCGACGGCATCAACGATGCGCCTGCCCTTGCCGCGGCCACCGTAGGCATTGCCATGGGAGCCCGCGGCGGGACAGCTTCGTCGGAGGCGGCGGACGTGGTCGTGCTGACCGACAGGCTGGAACCTGTCGCGGAAGCATTGCGTATCGCCAGGCGCACGCGCGGGATCGCCCTGCAGAGCATCGTCGTCGGGCTGGGGCTCTCGGGCGCGGCGATGATCGCGGCCGCCATGGGGCATATAACGCCGGTGGCGGGAGCACTGCTGCAAGAAGGCATAGACGTCGCCGTCATCGTCAATGCGCTGCGGGCCCTTGGCGATGGGCGTCTCGAACACGATCGAAACGGGAGAAGGTCATGACCCAGGAGAATCTGGTGGTTTGCACCAAATGCGGCGTGGTCAACCGCCTGCCGCCAAACCGAAACAGCGCCGAAGCGCAATGCGGAAAATGCGGCGCCCGGCTGTTTTCCGGGGTCCCGCAGGACATCGACGCTGCGAATTTCGACCGTCAGATCGGCCGCGGCAGCCTGCCCGTCCTCGTCGACGTCTGGGCTCCGTGGTGCAGTCCCTGCAAGATGATGGCGCCGGCCTATGAGGCCGCCGCCAAGGTGCTGGAGCCTCACGTCCGGCTGGTCAAGCTGAATTCCGACAAGGAGGAGGCCATCGCGGCGAGGCTGGGCATTCGCGGCATCCCCACCATGATCCTGTTTCACCGCCAGCGGGAAATCGCGCGCGTATCGCGGGCGATGAGTGCCGGCCAGATCGTCAATTGGGTTCGCGGTCATGTGCCGGCAGGCACCAGTTGAGCCGCGAGCCGATGCCCGTTTGACCTCGATCAAGGTCGAGTCCAGCCGCCGCGGTAGGAATGGCCCCGAAGGAGTTTGCCATGACCAGCTTGCACGACCTCACCCCAAAATTCAGGAACATCCGCCTGCTTCTGGCTCGCGAGAAGGGTCATCCCGAAGGAGAGCGCGAAGAAGGCTACGATGTGCTGGCGCCGCTCACCAACGAGGGACGGCTGGACGCGGAGGAGTGGAAATCGCACAAGGGCTTCTGCCGCGTCCGCCGCTTCCGCACCGGCGAGGACGATCTTGTCGGCCGCCTGCGGCGCAAGCCGGGCGGCCAATGGTATTTCGACTACGCCGAGGGCGATCGTGACGACGAGGTCGGCTTTCATCTCGGCGAGGAGCGCTTCGTCACCGGCGAGTACGTCTCGATCAAGCGCAACGGGGCCATGCACACCTACCAGGTGGCCCGGGTCGAGCAGCCATAGCGCAGCTCGGCAAGCCGTCCGGGAGAAGAATGTCGCGCTGTGTGCCTGTTTTCATCGGCCGTCCCGGCCCGTCCTGGCCGACTCTGCCGGCCAGGAACGAACCGGCTGAAGCAGATAAGACGGCCGTGCGAACGCGCGCTCCACGACCGTCACGGCTTAAGGACGGCGGCGCCACTCAGCCGGCCCATGCGCAAATCATCCAGCGCCTGGTTTGCCCGCTCCAGCGGATAGACTTCGGTATGCGTGCGCACCCGGGCGTCCCTCGCGATCGGAAAGAACTCCTCGGCGTCCCGGCGGGTCAGGTTGGCGACCGACACCAATTCCCGTTCTTCCCACAGAAGCCTGTAGGGCATCGATGGAATGTCGCTCATATGGATGCCGCCGCAGACCACCCGGCCGCCCTTGCGGACAGCCCGCAACGCAGCCGGCACCAGGTCGCCGACCGGTGCGAAAATGATCGCGGCGTCAAGCTTGGCGGGAGGCAATTCGTCGGAGGCGCCTGCCCAGGCAACGCCCAATGAGCGCGCGAATTCCTGTGCCTGGATGTCGCCAGGCCGCGTGAAGGCAAAGATCTCACGTCCCTGCCAGATTGCGACCTGCGTGATAATGTGCGCGGCGGCGCCGAAGCCAAAGATGCCCAGCCGCCGGCCATCGCCGGCCTTCTTGAGACAGCGCCAGCCGATCAGACCAGCGCACAGGAGCGGCGCCAGCGACACCGGATCGGCGGCGGCATCTAGCTCGAAGGCGAAATGCTCGTCGGCAACGACATGACTGGCGAAGCCGCCGTCGCGCGTGTAGCCGGTGAAGAGCGGCTGGTCGCAGAGGTTCTCGGCGCCGGCGTTGCAATAGGGACAATGTCCGCAAGTGTGCCCCAGCCACGGAACGCCTACCCTTTGCCCGAGCCTGGCTCGCGACACGCCTTCACCGACAAGATCGACGATGCCGACGATTTCGTGGCCCGGCACGAGCGGCAGCCTTGGCCGTGGCAAGTCGCCGTCCACGACGTGCAGGTCGGTGCGACATACCGCGCATGCCTCCACCTTGAGCCTGATCTCGCCTGCCCCCGGCAAGGGATCCGGACGGTCGACCAGATTCAGAAGCGTACCGGGCTTTTCCAGCAGCATTGCCTTCATCACGCTTCCCCGTTTCTCGGAAGACAGACCGGAACGGACCGGCTTTCCCTCGGCACGAAAAATGAAACCGCGCTGATCCGGCATCCTTTCCTATCGTGAGCGCCTTATCCTGTCCGGATACGGCCGGACATGACCATGCCTTGCTCGGACGTGCTTCCTGGCGCGGAGCATTTCGAAATAAAGGCCTGCGGCGGCAAGATAGGCAAGACCGAGTATCCCGGTCCAGATTTCAATCATATCGGAGGTCATGGTCGGTTTCCCTTGGTTGGTCCGAACAGACAATGCCGAGGCAAGTCATGCCGGCCTTGATCGTGGTCAATCACGGACCCAGTTGGCGCACGGACCCAGTTGGCGCACGGGCCAGGTGGCCTGCTCGACAAGCCTGGCCCGGCCAGGTGATTTCGGGTCGCACTAAGTAGTTTCCCGTAGGGACATAACCGAATTTCGGCATGGCTGGATTTGGGCGATTGCTGTTGCCACAAATTCACTGGGACCACATCCATGTACGCTCAAGCCTCCGCCAAGATCGACCTGCCGTCCTATCTTCCCCATCAGAGCCCCGCGCCAGCCTTCGAAGGGCCGGCGACGCCGGTCAGCTTCTTCACGGCAGGCGCCGAAATCTATGCCCAGGGCGAAAAGGCCGGCGCACTCTATCAGGTCGAATTCGGCGCGGTCCGCATCTACCGGCTGCTCGCCGATGGCCGCAGGCAGATCAGCGCGTTCCACCTGGCGGGAGAGACCTTCGGTTTCGAGGCCGACGCCACCCATCACTTCTTCGCCGAGGCGATCAACGCGACCGGTGTCCGGGTCTTCCGCGCTCCGTCAGGCACGGACATGTCGCGTCAGCTCCTGCCTCTGGCGCTCAAAGGCCTGACCCGGGCGCAGGAACATCTCCTGGTGCTCGGCCGCCAGAACGCCATCGAGCGCGTCGCGGCATTCCTCGTCGAGATGTCGGAGCATCAGGGTGGGTTGCGGCAGGTGGAACTGCCTATGTCGCGCAACGACATCGGCGACTATCTCGGCCTCACCATCGAAACCGTGTCTCGGGTCTTCACCCGCCTGAAAGAGAAGGGCGTGATCCGCCTGCTCAGCCTGCGCAGCATTGAAATTCTGAAACGCGACACGCTGCTGGCAATGGGTGAATGAGGCCATTGCGCCAATCCCGCGCATCAATCCTGAAAAGGGGCTGAAAATGAAAACCATGCTTACGACCCACACCGGATTTCGCTTCGAGGTACGTCGAGCGCGTCCCGACGATGAGCCGATCGTCGCCGAGTTCTTCACCCATGTGACACCGGAGGATTTGCGCTTCCGCTTCCTCGGAGCGGTGAAGGAAATTTCGCATGAGCGGCTGGTGGCGATGACCCGCTCCGACGATCCGCACGTCCATAATTTTCTCGCCTTCTCCACCGACGGAATGCTGATTGCGGTGGCGACCCTCGCCGCGGACCCGGCCGATCGGCGTGGCGAAGTCGCCATCTGCATCCGCGAGGATCGCAAGCATCTCGGCGTCAGCTGGGAGTTGCTCGGTTATGTCGCGCGTTATGCCGACGATCATGGGATAGAGACCATCGAGTCGATCGAAAGCCGCGAAAACCGCGCGGCGATCGAACTCGAGCGCGAGATGGGCTTCATCGTCACGACGGATCCCGACGACCCGACGCTCGTTCTGGTTCAGCGGAAGCTCGGCGCGTCGTTGCCGGGCTAGGGCAATTCCAGGAAAAGTGCGCAGCGGTTTTCCGCCCGGAATTGCGCAAAAACAAAAAGTTGGAGCAGTTCAGCGATTCCATCGAATGCTGAACTGCTCCAAAGCGGGTCGCATTTGTATGATGATATCGCCCGGAAGCGCCGCGCGCTTTCGGGCGATATCATTCAATCTTTGCCTTCGAAGCCGAGCAACTCAGCGGCCACCGCACGTTCCTCGTCGGCGGGAATGACAAGCACGTCGACCAGGGAATCCGGGGCGCTGACCATTTCCTCGCCATGCGCGTTCAACTCCTTGTCAAGCGCGACGCCCAGCCATCCCGCGGCTTCGCAGATGCTCTGCCGGATCGCGGGCGCATGCTCGCCGATGCCCGCCGTGAACACGAGGGTGTCGAGCCCGCCTATCGCCGCGGCAAGCGATCCGATCTCGCGCCCGACACGATAGATGAAAAGATCGACGGCGCGCATCGCCGCCGGGTCTTTCGACGCAAGCAGCGTCTGCATGTTTCCCGAGATGCCGGATACCCCGAGCAGACCGGATCGCTGATAGAGCAGCTCGGCAAGTTCGTCCGAGGACAGCTTCCGGTCCTGCAGAAGGTGCAGGAGGATGCCGGGATCGATGGCGCCGCAACGCGTGCTCATGACCAGGCCGTCAAGCGTCGAGAAGCCCATGGTGGTGGCGTGGCTTACGCCTGCCTTCATCGCGCACAGGCTCGCACCGCTGCCGAGATGGGCAACGATCGTCCGGCCGCCGGCGGCGGCGCCATAACGGTTGTTGAGCTCGCTGGCGATATGGCTGTAGGAGAGCCCATGGAAGCCGTAGGAGACGATGCCTTGCTCCGCCATCTCATGCGGCAGGCCATAAAGCCTTGCGTGCTCGGGCTGCGCCGCGTGGAAGGCCGTATCGAAGCAGCCGACCTGCATGGTGCCGGGCAGGAGACGGCTGGCCAGGTCGACGAGCTCCAGGTTGATCGCCTGATGAATCGGGGCTAGCGGCTCCAGCCTGCGCAAGGCACCGAGCGTGCGCTCGTCGAGCAGCGTTGCGCGGACAAACTCCCGGCCGGCCATGACCGATGCAATTCTCGTCCTCAATGGCGGCTCATCAAGCCTGAAG
>NZ_RZRX01000320.1:0-5875 GCF_003997405.1 Mesorhizobium sp. M2A.F.Ca.ET.042.01.1.1 | reverse complement strand
GGACGCATGACATGGCCAGAGAAATCGGCAACACTCGCTCGGCCGCGGCGATCGACCTCTGGGGCGAGCGCATGGCAGGCTCGGTCGTCGCCATCGGCAATGCGCCGACCGCGCTCTTCTATCTTTTGGAAAAACTGCGCGACGGCGCGCCAAAGCCGGCCGCGATCATCGGCATGCCGGTCGGCTTCGTCGGTGCTGCAGAATCGAAAGATGCGCTGGCCGAAAACGCCTACGGCGTGCCCTATGCCATCGTGCGCGGCCGGCTGGGCGGCAGCGCCATGACCGCCGCGGCGCTCAATTCGTTGGCGAGGCCGGGCCTGTGAACGCGATCGTGAAAGGCCGTTTGGTCGGCGTCGGCACCGGCCCCGGCGATCCCGAGTTGCTGACGCTGAAGGCTGCGCGGGCATTGGCCGAGGCTGACGTGGTCGCCTATTTCGCCAAGCGCGGCAACAACAGCAATGCGCGCGCCATCGTCGAGGCGCGCTTCCGGCCGGACATGATCGAGCTGCCGCTGCACTATCCCGTGACGACGGAAATAGACAAGGATCACGACGACTACCGCGCGCAGATCACCGATTTCTACGAACAGTCGGCCGAAGAGGTCGCCGAGCATCTCGGCGCCGGCAGGATGGTGGCGGTGCTGTCGGAGGGCGATCCGCTCTTTTACGGCTCCTACATGCATCTGCATGTTCGCCTGGCGCATCGCTTCCCGACTGAAGTCATCCCCGGCATCACCGCCATGTCCGGCTGCTGGTCGGCCACTGGCCTGCCGATCGTCCAGGGCGACGACGTGCTGACCGTGCTGCCGGGCACGATGAGCGAGTTCGAGCTGACCCATCGCCTCGCCGATACCGATGCGGCCGTCATCATGAAGGTCGGCCGCAACCTGCCGAAGATCAGGCGCGCGCTGGAGGCGACCGGCAAGCTGGCGAGGGCCGTCTATGTCGAGCGCGGCACCATGCCGGGCAGCGTCTCGATGCGGCTTGCCGACAAGCCGGACGACAAGGCGCCCTATTTCGCCATCGTGCTGGTCGCCGGCTGGTCGAGCCGGCCCGGAGCCAAGGCATGAGCGGCCGACTCACCGTTATCGGTCTCGGCCCCGGCAATGCCGACCAGGTTACGCCGCAGGCTGCCAATGCCGTCGCCGAGGCTTCCTTCTTCTATGGCTACAAGCCCTATCTCGACCGCCTCGAATTGCGGTCCGACCAGACCCGCATCGCTTCCGACAATCGCGAGGAGCTTGCGCGCTCCAACGAAGCGTTGGCCAAGGCGGCCGAGGGCCACAGCGTCGCCGTCGTTTCCGGCGGCGATCCCGGCGTCTTCGCCATGGCCGCGGCCGTTTGCGAGGCGATCGAAGTCGGTCCCGCCGAATGGCGTGCCATCGACCTTTCGGTCGTCCCGGGCGTCACCGCCATGCTTGCCGTCGCCGCCCGCATCGGCGCGCCGCTCGGCCACGATTTCTGCGCCATCTCGCTCTCCGACAATCTGAAGCCTTGGGAGCTGATCGAGCTGCGCCTGCTGGCGGCTGCCGGAGCCGGCTTCGTCATCGCGCTCTATAACCCGATCAGCAAGGCCCGCCCCTGGCAGCTCGGCCGAGCCTTCGAGTGCCTGAAGGCGATCCTGCCCGGCACCACGCCGGTGATCTTCGGCCGCGCCGCCGGCCGGCCGGACGAGCGTATTGAGGTGTTTTTGCTCGCGGACGCCGATGCGGCAAAAGCCGACATGTCGACCTGCATCATCATCGGCTCGCCCGAGACCCGCATCATCAGGCGCGGCGAGAAGCCGGCGCTGGTCTACACGCCGCGTTCGGCAACGGGCGCGAAAAGATGATCGACCATCGCGGCGAGCGCATCGACGGTTTCGGCCGAGGGCACGTCAGGCAGAGGCGGCCGACGGATCATGATCACTTCGATGCCGAGCGCCCGCGCGGCGGCGATCTTGCCGTAGGTCGCCTCGCCGCCGCTGTTCTTGGAGACGACGGCATCGATCCCGTATTTTTCGAGCAGCGCTCGCTCATCCGCTTCCGGAAACGGTCCGCGCGCCAGCAGATAGAGCGCATCGGGCACGGCCAGCTGCGGCTCGATGGGGTCGACGCTGCGGATCAGGTAACAGTGCTGGGGCGCGGCCTCGAAAGCGCCAGCCTCCTGCCGGCCGATCGCCAAAAAGACACGACGCGGCGCCGCGCCGAGAGCGCTTGCCGCCTCAGCGACATTGTCGACCAGCGTCCAGCGATCGCCCGCGACCGGTTCCCAGCCGGGGCGCCGCAGCGCAAGAATCGGCACGCCGGACTGCTTGGCGGCTTCGGCTGCGTTGGCCGAGATCTGGGCGGCGTATGGATGCGTGGCGTCGATCAGCAGATCGACCTTTTCCTGGCGAAGATAGGCGGCCAACCCGTCCGCGCCACCAAAGCCGCCGACGCGCACCGGCACGCCTTGCGCGACCGGGCTCTCGGTGCGGCCGGCAAGCGACAGCGTGATCGAGAAATCCTGGCGACGCGCCAGCTTGCCGGCCAGTTGCCGGGCTTCCGTCGTTCCGCCGAGGATCAGGATACGGTGGGTCATCATGCCTGCTAAGGATCCGCGCGCCGCCAAGCCCGCCTCGAAATGGCTCACCATCGTCGGCATCGGCGAGGATGGTGTAGCGGGTCTCGGCGACGAGGCCAAGCAGCGCATCGCGCAGGCTGAAATCGTCTTCGGCGGCAAGCGGCATCTCAGTCTTGTCGGGTCGCTGGCCAAGGGCCAGACCCGCCCTTGGCCAACGCCATTCGATGCCGAGATGCGCGAGGTGCTGGCGCTCGCGGGCAAGGATGTCTGCGTGCTCGCATCCGGCGACCCATTCTTTCACGGCGTCGGCGTCACGCTGGCGCGCATGGTGAAGCCGGATGAGATGCTCGTTCTCCCGGCGCCCTCCTCCCTGTCGTTGGCGGCATCGCGCCTCGGCTGGGCTTTGCAGGACGTCGAGACAATCTCGCTGCATGGCCATTCGATCGACCTGATCCGGCCCCTGCTCCATCCCGGCGCGCGCATCCTTGCCCTGACATCAGACGGCGGCGCGCCGGCGGCCATTGCCGGGCTACTCGACGAACTCGGCTTCGGCCCATCGCGGCTGACGCTCCTCGAAGCGCTTGGCGGATCTGACGAGAAGCGTCGCATGGCCAACGCCGACGCTTTCGATCTCAAAAACATCAACCCGCTCAACGTGCTGGCGCTGGAAATTGAATCGACGCCGGATGCGCGCGTCCTGCCCTTGACCGTCGGCCTCGCCGACCATCTGTTCGAGCATGACGGCCAGATCACCAAGCGCGAGATTCGCGCCATCACGCTTTCAGCGCTGGCGCCGCGGCGCGGCGAGCTGCTGTGGGACATCGGCGCCGGCTCCGGCTCGATCGGCATCGAATGGATGATGGCGCATCCTTCGCTGCGCGCAATCGCCATCGAATCCAACGGCGAGCGCGCCGCGCGTATCGCCCGCAACGCCGCGCATTGCGGCGTGCCCGGCCTTGTCGTGGTCGAAGGCTCGGCGCCCAAGGCGCTTGCCAAGCTTGAAACGCCAGATGCCATCTTTATCGGCGGCGGCGGCAGCGATGACGGCGTGCTGGAGAAGGCAATCAAGGCGCTCCGTCCCGGCGGCCGGCTCGTCGCCAATGCCGTGACACTGGAAATGGAGGCGCTGCTGCTCGACCAGCACAACAGGCGCGGCGGCGACCTGATCCGCATCGCCCTGTCGCGCGCGGCGCCTGTCGGCTCGATGCAAGCCTGGCGTCCGGCCATGCCGGTCACACAGTGGAGCTGGATCAAGCCATGATGGTCGCGGGCGTAGGCAGCCGCAAAGGCGTGAGTGTCGAAGAAGTATTGGCGGCGATCGAGACCGCGCTTGAAGCGCATGGCCTCGCGATGACGGCGCTTTCGGCGCTGGCGACGACCGAGTTCAAACGCAACGAAGAAGCCATTTTCGCTGCCGGCCGTGAACTCAACCTTCCCGTAATTGTGGTTGATGCTTCCGGCTCCGAACCGTCACTCCCCCTCACCCGGCCTCCGCTTCGCTCGGCCGACCTCTCCCCAAAGGGAGAGGAGATGACAGGCGCCGCCGCCAGTCTCTTCTCCCCCACGGGGAGAAGGTGGCCCGAAGGGCCGGATGAGGGGACGTCTCTGCTCAGTCATTCGGATCTCTCGCAGAGCCGCGCCGGCACGCCGTCGGTTTCGGAAGCGTCCGCTCTCGCCGTTGCTGGGGCCGGTGCAAGATTGCTCGGGCCTCGCACCGTGCTTGGCCCGGTCACCTGCGCCATCGCCATCAGCGGAGACGCGCCATGACGGTCCATTTCATCGGCGCCGGTCCGGGCGCGGCCGATCTCATCACCTTGCGCGGCGCGCGGCTGCTAGCCAGTTGCCCGGTCTGCCTCCACGCCGGCTCGATCGTCGCGCCGGAACTGCTCGAACATTGCGCGCCAGGCACCAAGCTGATCGACACCGCGCCGATGTCGCTCGACGAGATCGAGGCTGAATATGTCGCCGCGCACAAGGCCGGCCAGGACGTCGCGCGCCTGCATTCCGGCGACCTTTCCGTGTGGAGCGCGGTGGCCGAGCAGATCAGGCGGTTGGAAAAGCACGGCATCCCCTACACGCTCACCCCAGGCGTGCCCTCTTTCGCCGCTGCCGCGGCGGCTTTGCGGCGCGAGCTCACCATCCCCGAGCTCGCGCAAAGCCTGGTGCTGACGCGCGTTTCCGGCCGCGCCTCGAAGATGCCGCCCGGCGAGACCCTGGCCGGCTTCGGCCGCACCGGCGCCACGCTTGCCATCCATCTTGCCATCCACGCCATCGACCGCATCGTCGCGGACCTCACGCCGCTTTACGGCGCCGAATGCCCGGTCGCGGTCGTCTTCCGCGCCTCCTGGCCTGACGAGCGCATCCTGACCGGGACGCTCGGCACCATCGAAGCGCAATTGGCGCAGAATCCGATGGAGCGCACGGCGATCATCTTCGTCGGCAGCGCGCTCGCAGCGCAGGATTTCGGCGAAAGCTCACTCTACGACGCCCACTACCAGCGGCGTTTTCGCGGACGGGGCGGATTGTGAACGGCAGCGCCAACATGAACGGACGAGCTACGGTCGAGCAGGCGTTGGCGCGGCTGAACTTCCAGCTGCGCGAGCTGGAACCAGGCCATGTCTGGCTGGCCGGCGCCGGCCCCGGCGATCCCGGCTGCCTGACGCTGGAGGTGCTGGCGGCGCTCGGGCAATGCGACGCACTCGTCTATGACGCGCTGGTCTCGCCCGACGTCGTGGCGGTCGCCCAGGGCGCCGAACTCTTCTACGCCGGAAAACGCGGCGGCCAGCCTTCGATGAAGCAGGACGACATCAATGCCCTGCTGGTGCGGCTGGCGCGCGAGGGCCGCCGCGTCGTGCGGCTCAAGGGCGGCGATCCTTATATTTTCGGCCGTGGCGGCGAAGAGGCCTTGGCGTTGGCGGGCGAGAAAATCCCGTTCCGGGTGCTTTCCGGCCTGACCTCCGGTCTCAGCGCGCTGGCCGCGACCGGCATCCCCGCCACCATGCGCGGCATCAACAAGGCCGTCATTCTCGCCACCGGCCACGCCGCCGGCACGGATGACGACATCGACTGGGCGGCGATCGCCCGCACCGGACAGCCGGTCGTCGTCTATATGGGCATGGCCAATCTGCCGGTGATCGCGGCAAAGCTGCTCGAAGGCGGCCTCGCGCCGTCGACACCCGCCGCGGTGATCGTAGCGGCGACCACGCCGCAGGAACGCATCGTCGTCGCCACGCTCTCCACCATCGCCGAGGAGGCCGCTGCCGCCGGGCTGGCTTCGCCGGCGCTGATCGTCGTCGGCGGGATCGTCGCCATGCGCGCGGCACTGGCGGGCG